>JAEZBW010000257.1 GCA_023426765.1 Bacillota bacterium | reverse complement strand
CCCTGGAGGTTTCACAAATCGCGAGGACCATCGCGCGAAGCCTGCGTCTGAACGAAGACCTGACCGAAGCCATCGCATTGGGGCATGACCTGGGTCATACACCCTTCGGTCATGCAGGGGAGAGGGTATTGAAGGAAATCTGCCCTCTTGGCTTCAGCCATAATGAACAGAGCATCCGTGTGGTCGAAGTGCTGGAAAAAAACAGGCAGGGGCTGAACCTGACGCAGGAAGTGCTGGACGGAATTCTGTGCCATACCGGAAACAGGCAGGCTGAGACCCTGGAAGGGCGGATTGTCCGGTTTGCCGACAGAATTGCCTATATCAATCATGACATTGAAGATGCCATCCGGGGCGGTGTTCTTTCCCGTAATGAGCTTCCTGAAAGCTGCCTGAAGGTATTGGGGAATACTTCCGGTGAACGGATTAATAATATGATCGTCAATATCATTGAAAACAGCGCAGAAGCTGATGACATCCGGATGAGCGCAGAATACAGGGAAGCAACGGATACTCTTCGGAGTTTTCTGTTTCAGACGGTTTATGTCGGTTCCAGTGCAAAAGCCGAGGAAGGTAAGGCGGAAAGTATGATTCGGCAGCTTTACCGGCAACTGCTGCAAACCCCAAGGCTGCTGCCCGATGAATATTTCAGTGAAATTGAAAAAGACGGGGTTCATCGGGTTGTCTGCGATTATGTCGCCGGTATGACGGACCGATATGCGGTAAAGGTGTTTCAATCCATCTACATTCCCGCTTCCTGGCGGGAATGGTAAGGTGCATCGGATTTCCTTCGGGATGTAAAGCATGGGATCATGAGTATGGGAAGCCTCCTTTATGAAGAACCAAAATATTTTTCAGGGAAGGAAGGAATTTTAAAAAATTTGTCGAATATCAATAAGTGTGATCGATTGGGGGTCTTATGAATTATTATCCCGATGAAGTGATCGAAGAGGTCAGGTTAAACAACGATCTGGTGGAAGTTATCTCGGAATACCTTCATCTTGAAAGGAAAGGAGGAGGATATTTCGGCCTTTGTCCTTTTCACAGGGAGAAATCACCTTCCTTTCATGTAGAACCTGCAAAACAGTTTTATTACTGCTTTGGCTGCAATAATGGTGGAAATGTTTTTCATTTCATTATGCATATAGAAAACCTCGATTTTCTGGAAGCGCTGCGTTTTCTGGCCGACCGGGCCGGGATCGTGCTTCCCGAGCCCGAAAACGATGAAGAACAGCAGAAAATCAGGCTCCGGAGGAACATCCTGGAGGCAAACCGGGAAGCTGCCAGGTTTTATTATTCCACCCTTGCGGGGAAAACCGGGCTGCAGGCGCAAAAATACCTGATTGACAGGGGGCTTTCGCTGCAGACCGTCAAGCGGTTTGGTCTGGGGTTATCGCCCGATGACTGGAGTGTTTTGTCCAGAACGCTCCGCGCAAAGGGATATGATGAAGAAACGCTGATAGCGTCCGGGCTAAGCATGAAAAGCAAAAACGGGACGCTGAACGACCGGTTTCGTAACAGAATCATGTTTCCCATCTTTGATTTAAGGGGAAATATAGTTGCATTCGGCGGAAGAGTGATGGACAGTTCTTTGCCGAAATATGTGAATTCTCCTGAAACACTTTGCTACAGCAAGGGCAGAGAGCTTTTCGGGATGCATCTGGCCAGGAAGAGTACAGAAAAGAGGCTGCTGATTGTTGAAGGGTACATGGATGTAATTTCCCTGCACCAGGCCGGGATTGACTTTGCAGTGGCATCGCTGGGAACAGCGCTGACCAACATGCAGGGACGGATATTAAAAAAGTACGCAGAGGAAATCATTATATCCTATGACACCGATACAGCGGGCAGAAAGGCGACCGACAGGGGGCTTGACATCTTAACGCAGCTGGGCTGCCGCGTAAAGGTGCTCCAGATTCCGGATGCAAAGGATCCGGACGAATATATTCGGAAAAATGGCCCGGAAAAGTTTAAAAACCTTGCAGATCGGGCAATATCACTTTTAGAATACAAAATCAGGCAGCTAAAGCTGAATTTCCCCACCGAAAATGCGGAGGGAAAGCTGGCTTTCCTCAACGGAGTGGCCGATCTGTTGGTGGAGCAGGAAAACATCATGGAAAGGGAAATGGTCATGAAATCAATTTCCCGGGATTACGATATTACGATAGATACCCTGCAGGCTGAAGTGGACAGACGGCTGAACCAGAAAAAACGCAAGGATAAAAACCGGGAATTTGACAAAGCTGCAAGAAAAATGACGGGTTCCATAGGTGCGTACACGATCAAAAAGAAGGAAGGACCCCGGGAACAGAATGAGCTGTTTCTATTAACGCTGTTAAGCAGGGAGAACCATCTTTTTACCAAAGCAGCCGAACGGTACCCCGTATCCTGCTACAGTGAGGGTGAGATCCGTGAAATGGCCCGTGTGCTGTACCAGAGGCTGGAAGACAGCCAGGATTTTTTGCTGGAAGAGTACATTACAAAGCTTGACAGGGATAAGGCCTCCGCCATTGTGGCCTGTTCAAAGGAATCCTGCAATTTTGATGAACCAGGGAAGGCATTTGAGGATATTCTTCAGAAATTGGAAATCATAAAACTTGAGGACGAATTAAAGGATCTTCAGGCCCAAATGAAGAATATGAGTGACGGGGATGAAAAAAAGCAGCTTGCAGGCCGGCTGATAGAGATCACGCAAAAGATGGCCAGATTAAAGCACACTCCATTCAAATAAACGAGAGGTGGAATTAAGAAATATGGCAGATAAGGGAACAAAGAAAAAAGAATCCTCTGCCGGGATTACTGCTATTGAAGAAAAGGTCGCAGCCAGGGAAAAAGCTCCCGAGGTAAAAAAGGAGCCCTCTGTGATTTTGCGGGAATTAGCCGATACCGGGAAGGCAAAGGGCATGCTCACCTATAAGGAAGTGATGGATGCCTTCGAAAAAATAGACATACCACCCGAACAGATCGAGAAGGTATATGATACGCTTGAGCATATGGGGATTGATGTCGTTCCTGAAATCGATGATGACATCGAGGAGGTCGACATTGAAGAAGATCCCGAGTTAAGCATTCCCGAGGGGGTCACCATTGATGATCCCGTCAGGATGTATCTGAAGGAGATCGGGAAGGTTCCGCTTTTAACGGCAGATGAGGAAATCCAGCTTGCCCAGAGAATGGAGTCCGGTGACGAAGAACCGAAAAAGCGGCTGGCCGAAGCAAACCTCAGGCTGGTTGTCAGCATTGCAAAAAGGTATGTGGGCCGGGGCATGCTGTTTTTGGATTTGATTCAGGAAGGAAACCTGGGCCTGATCAAGGCCGTTGAAAAATTTGATTATAAAAAGGGCTTTAAATTCAGTACCTATGCCACCTGGTGGATTCGCCAGGCCATTACCCGGGCAATCGCCGACCAGGCCAGAACCATCCGTATCCCGGTACACATGGTGGAAACGATCAACAAGCTGATCCGGGTATCCCGCCAACTCTTGCAGGAATTGGGCCGTGAACCGCTGCCCGACGAAGTGGCCAAAGAGATGGGCATGTCGGAAGACAAAGTCCGGGAGATCATGAAAATATCCCAGGAACCGGTTTCACTGGAAACCCCGATAGGGGAAGAGGAAGACAGCCACCTGGGGGACTTCATTCCCGACGACGACGCTCCGGCCCCTGCCGAATCGGCTGCCTTTACGCTTCTAAAGGAACAGCTAATCGATGTGCTGGACACCCTGACCCCACGGGAGGAAAAGGTGCTGCGGCTTCGCTTCGGTCTGGATGACGGACGGGCCAGAACCCTGGAAGAAGTGGGCAAGGAATTCAACGTCACCCGCGAGCGCATCCGGCAGATTGAGGCAAAAGCGCTGCGAAAGCTGCGCCATCCCAGCAGAAGTAAGAAATTAAAGGACTATCTGGACTGATAGGTTGTACCATCTAACTACACTTTGCGATTTAAGAGTTTTGTCACATACGTCTTATAAACTGAGTGATAACTGAAAAAGCACACATGTCGGGTTTTACAAACCCTATATGTGTGCTTTTTAGTGTGCGCGGCATGCGCGCGACCTTGACGGTGAAAGTCCGTTACGGGGGTTGATAGCACCAACCGTTAGCCGAAGGCAAGGGTGTCCATCGCGAGGTGGAATCTGAAAGAAGCCGGAGGC
>JAEZBW010000227.1 GCA_023426765.1 Bacillota bacterium | reverse complement strand
CTCGGAAACGCTCTCTCCAAAAGCTCCTAACGGCATCAGCAATTTGGATGCCACTGTAATGAACAGATACGTTAACAGGTAAACGCAGCCAATCAGCAGCAGTTGTATGCTTAAATCGTCAATATGAACACTTTTAGGCATCGTTGTGGTGTGCTGGGTTGTTTTCTCCAGCTCCATGTCCTTCACTTCGTGAATCGCATATTTCCGCTGGTTCTTAAACACTTTTTTCAGTAGGAAGTTCATGTAGGGAACCCCGCCGATCAGCGCCCAGAGAAGGCCTAAATTCGCAACGGAGAGGCTGATGTTCGCCCCATCCTTAAAACCCGCCTGCTCCCATTTGATGCCCACATTGACCGCCTGGCCGGAGCCCTGTGCAAAACCGAGAGGAAGCATCATTCCCATCGGCGGAAAGAGATCGGGAAACATAAACTTCACCATAAACAGCGATATCGCCAGGCCCAGGATCCCCTGAACCATATAGGTGCTGACGATAGCAAAACCGGTATTGGTGATGTTTTTGTTTTTCTTTTTGCTCCTGTCCTTCAGCGCCAGAGCAATAAACCCGATCGCCATTAAATGGGAGATTAGATATCCCAGCTCATGCTGGATTTGCGTAAGTTTACTCTCACTGACCCATCCAAAACCATACCTGGCAACCTGAAGGGCGATAAACCCGATAAGGCCCGCTACCATCGCCGTAGGCATCAGATGCTTCTGAAACAATCTGATTTTAAGCTTGAGTACCGTTGCAAGCCCCAAACATGCTGCCACCCCTGAAAAATACAAGGCGACACCCCATCCGTTTTCCATAGCAACTCTCCATTCTTTTGGTATTTTTAAGTATCACGGATTAATTCGCCGCTTTCAATCTTCATATCAATCACATTCCCCTGGTTCATGATCAGCGGAATATTAATGATGGACTTTTTTTTCTGATTCAGAGAGGATATGTACACGCTGTCACCCTCAACCAGAGTGGGGGTTGTGATTTTCACGTCGATCCCGCGTTCTGAGAATATGATGCCCGTTCTTCCGAGAATCATCGTAGCCATTTCAGCGAGAGCACTTTTTGCCATCGCGTTCAGCTCGGTAATTTGCTCTCCCATCATCATACCTGCAATGTGCAGGGCTGTGTTCCGCTTGATGGCGAACAGAAACCGGCCTTCAAAATCACCGTTCATCCACATGATGATAGCAATGCTGTTAACCAGATCATGATTGTCCAGCAGGGATAAACGACCGAGGGTGATATCCTCCTGTATCAGCACCTTGATGATCTTGCTTGATGCGATAAGAACCGGATTGATATAATCAACTTTCATTCTTTTCCCCCATTTGTAATCTATATTAACATCGGAATAAACAATAAAAAACTAAACTTACCAACCGGCATCTTCGCTTTCATTTTTTTTGCTTCTTTCCATCAGCGACCCTACCGCCAATGCTGGCGATTTACCTTCAAAAAGAATTTTACAGGCCTGTTCCACAATGGGCATATTGATACCGGTTTTCCGTGACAGGCTGTATGCCGCTTTTGCTGCCGTCACGCCTTCCACAACCATCTTAATTTCCGCAAGGGCTTTTTCCAGCGGCATTCCCTGCCCAATCAGATAGCCCGCCCTCCAGTTCCGGCTGTGTCGGCTGGTACATGTCACAATTAAATCGCCCATCCCGGTCAGCCCTGAAAAAGTATTTGCACAGGCTCCCATGGCTTTCCCCAGCCGGGCTATTTCGGTAAGCCCTCTGGTCATCAGGGCGGCTTTGCAGTTATCACCATACCCAAGCCCGTCGCAGATCCCGGCGCATAATGCAATGATGTTTTTCAGCGCTGCCCCAAGCTCTGCTCCAATGATATCCGAACTGGTATAAATTCTGAAGCGGGGAGACATAAAGATATCCTGAACCATTTCAGCCGCTGCTTGATCGGTGGATGCGGCCACAACAGTGGTCGGCATTCCCAAAGCGACCTCTTCGGCATGGCTGGGCCCAATCAATGCGACCACCCTCACATCGTCCAGCTCCTGCTGCACAACCTCGGATAAACGCAGTGCTGTGCTCTCTTCCAATCCTTTCGAGCAAATCACCGTTATCGAATTCTTCTGAAGGTAAGGTTTGATTTTTCGGGCTGTTTCGCGGATCGTCTGAGACGGCACGACAAAAACCGTGACATCCGCTGAAACCAGACATGTTTTCAAATCTGTTGTGAAGTCCACATCGGGGGGAACAATAACACCGGGAAGCTTATCCTTGTGTTCCCGGTGGAGCTTCAGCATTTCAACTTCATCGGACAAAACAGACCATACGGATACCGTATGTCCATTTTTACATAACAGTGTGGAAAGCGCCGTTCCCCAACTACCCGCACCTAATATCGAGAGTTTTGTCATATCTTTCTCCAAAAATCAAATCAATCCGAACTTTTTTTAAAGCTTAATTTCTTTTCTGTGCCCTGAAATAACCGGGTGATGTTTTCCTTATGGCGGATGATGATCATGATGACCATCAGTACGGCAATGACAAGCATCAACGCGGGCAGATCAAAAAAGATTGACACAATGGGCCAAAGGATGGCCGCGATGATGGAACCCAGTGATACATACCTTGTCAGGCTGACGATCACGATAAAAACCGCCAGACAAATTAATGCCGGAACCGGGCTAATGTATAGGATTACCGCAAAGGATGTTAAAACACCTTTTCCACCTTTAAAACCAAAAAACAGCGGCCAGTTATGACCAATCACGGCTGCAAAGCCAGCCAGATACATTCCTGCCCAACCAACATTCTCTATGCTTCCGGTCAGCAGCTGACCGGCCAGGCAGGCCAGAATGCCTTTCAGGAAATCCAGGGCGAGCACTGCTGCGGCAGCGCCTTTGCCAAAGGTACGCAGAACATTGGTAGTGCCTGCGTTGCCGCTTCCGTAATTGCGGATATCTTTTTTATAAAACACCTTGCCGACAACCAGAGCTGCATTGAAGCTGCCCAGCAGATAACCGGCGAGGATGGATAATATTACTTTTATCAGCATTATTCTGACCTCATTGAACAGGATCAGGTGTCACCCTGTCCCCTTTCCCGTAAAATAAACTGAATGGGAGTGCCTTCAAAGCCGAAGTTGGATCGCAGCGTGTTCTGAATATAGCGCTCATAGGAAAAATGCATCAGCTCCAGGTTGTTCACGAACAGAATGAACTTGGGGGGCTTAATTCCCGCCTGGGTCATATAATAAATTTTCAATCGTTTTCCCTTGTCGGAAGGGGGTTGAACCATGGCAACCGCTTCATTCAGCACATCATTCAGCATGCCGGTCTGAACCCTGAAGGAAGCCTGGTCGAACACGTAATCCACCAGCTCGAAAAGCCTTTCAACCCGCTGCCCGGTTTTGGCAGATATGAATACAATGGGGGCATAGCTCATGAATTCCAGCTGTTTGCTGATGGTTTCACGGGTTTTTTCCAGCGTTCCCGTTTCCTTTTCAACTGCATCCCATTTATTGACGGCAATAATGCTTGCTTTTCCCTGCTCGTGGGCATAGCCGGCTATTTTGGTGTCCTGCTCGGTTACGCCATCCTGAGCGTCAATCATGATGATGCAAACATCCGCCCTGTCAACAGCCGTCCAGGATCGGATCACACTGTAGCGCTCGATGTTCTCCTCAACCTTGCTTTTCCTGCGTATTCCAGCGGTGTCGATAAAGATATACTTTTTACCGTTTCGCTCAACAGGTGTATCAATGGCGTCCCGGGTGGTTCCCGGAATGTCGCTGACAATCACCCTGTCCTCGCCCAGGATCCTGTTGATCAGCGAAGATTTGCCCGCATTGGGCTTGCCAATGACTGCAACCTTTATAACATCCTCATCTTCAGGTTCTTCGGCCTCCGTGGGAAAATGTTCATAGATGGCGTCGAGCAGTTCACCCATTCCAAGCGCGTGGATGGAGGAAATGGTATAAATCTCACCCATGCCCAGGTTGTAAAACTCATAGGCATCCGGTGGGATATCCCCGACGTTGTCCACCTTATTCACGGCAACCACGACAGGTTTGTCTGATTTCCGCAGCATCACGGCCACATCATAATCGGCAGCGGTGATGCCGGTCTTCATGTCTACCATGAAAACGATGACGTCTGCTGTTTCCATGGCGATTTCCGCCTGACGGATCATCTGCTGCTTGATATAATCGCCGGTAAAAGGCTCAATTCCCCCGGTGTCAATGACGGTGAACTTCCTGCTCCGCCATTCACCTTCCGCATAAATTCTGTCTCGTGTGACGCCGGGTGTATCTTCAATGATGGATATCCTGCGCCCGGACAGATAGTTAAAAAGAGTGGATTTACCGACATTCGGCCTTCCTACAATTGCAACAACGGGTTTTCCCAAGTTTTATTCCTCCGGTTTAACGTATTTACCATATTTATGATAGACGTTTGTATGATTTCTGTCAACGCCTGATGACTGGAAGCATTGATTTTTCTTACTGTCGGTAAATGGAAAGAGACTGGTCGCTCTTCTTAAGTTACACTTTTCTTCGTATTTTACCAATCAGGAACATGAGTACCGGGATAGCGAAACCGAGAATGATATTCCCGGGCAGAAACAGAACTTCTGAAAGCTTCTGGAGTTCAAAGAGGTCTTGCACCAGGTAAGAGGAAGAAATAAAAAGTAAGAGTAAGTAGATGCTGATGAGGGGCTTGGCATCGGTCAGCTTGAACAGCCATTTCAGAATGTTCATGGCACACAGGGTAAAAGCGCTGATCAATACGATATCTGATGCTATCCAGAGTACTACGGTAATCGATTCAATTTTCTCAATCGTATTGAACAGGGAAATTTCCTTTACCGCGATCAAAAAGGGCAGCTGCGTTCTGGCAACAACACTGGAGCTGAAGGATCCGATTGTAATTCCAAGCAAAGCGGGTAATACAATCAAAAAGAAAACCACCGCTTGAAGGCCTGTTTTCCGAATGGCTTCCTTGTTGTTGATTCTGTCACCCAAAATAAACATAAAGGAAAAATAGGCGACAAGGCCGATGATACTCACCGAGCCCTCCAATACCGGTAAGATGTCCCGGTAAGTTATCGGTGTAAGAAACTCCGGTTTCAGGTTTGGAATCATCAGCAGAACAAGTATAACAAAGGTTCCTCCTATAATCGGCTGAACGATTTCACTCAGCCGTGCCAGCGTGGTCAGTCCATAGCGGAGAGTATATGCGATAACGGCCAACAAGGAAAATGAAAAGATATTGATGCTGACATTGGGATATACCGACACAACAAGCCTGATGGATGAATACCGCACATACAAAGCCGTCAGAAGGATCAGCCAGGCAAGATAGAGTACCGACAGAATCATTCCCGGTATTTTCCCGACAATATCACAATAGATGTCCATCAATGTGTTGTTTTCATGTTTTTTATAAATGGCGTGCCATACCAAAACCAACAGGGAAAACAGGGCCAGTGCGGGAAAAGGTGCCAGCCAGGCGGCCTGTTCCGCTCTTTCGGCGCAATAGGAAGGAATCAGCCTGACAGCAGGAGAAAAAATAATAAGCAGAAATATAAATACGGTCTGCCGTATGGATATTTTTTTGCTGTCCGCCAACACGAAGGATCATCCTCTCTAATAACTGATTTTCACCATACGGAAAAACAGGTTCGCAAAGCTGTCCTCCGGCGATTTCGAAAAATAGCAGGCTCCCATTGCCAGAGTGATTGCAGCCAGTATAATGAAAATCACAATTCCCCGGTTGTTTTTATTCTTCTTCATCGAACCGATCTCCAGAATGCTGATGAGACAAACTATGAAAACAATGAATATCATGGGCTTTCTTCCTTCTTCGTCCTGTTGGGCTGAGAAATATTGTAAGTGCCGGTGATGGCGGGTGTCACATCAACCTTGAAAACAACTTCGGAAAAGACTGTTTTCCACTTCTTTTCAAACTCGTCTTCCCATTGGATGGGATATCGGTGGAATACAGCATCGCCTGTGCTGAAAAAATCCATGTCTTTTTCCTGAGCGAAATGAATCACAGCTTCAATTTCATTTTTAACAGCTTCCTGCATTTGCTCTTCCAGATAAGAAACCCCTTCCTGCGTAAAGACATCCTCACTTCCCTGTACCTCTGCAATATTGGCTGTTACATATGCATTTACCTGAACGGTCAGTTTTCCGTCCGACAGGGCTGGCTTCAGTTTAACATTGCTTTCAATGATTTCAAGGGAAATGTTATTCCCTTTCGGGCTTTTCACTGTAATAATTCCTGTTTTCACCTGATTCATCAGCCAATTCAGCCCTCTTCCCATTTCGGTATCCAGATGCGCAGCCAGCTTATCTCCTTCGAACAAAGCAAAACCGCCCATGGTAATATCCATCGCATTATCCTTCGATGTCGGCTTCGTTTTTTGCTGAAGTTCCAGGCATGGAATGTACAGGCATAAATACTCCCTGTCCAGAATATACATCACTTCCACCATATCAACCACGTTTAATACCGATTGACCTGGTTGGTTCTCGGTAGCGCCCTGAAGCTGATCATAAATGAATCTTTCTTCGCTGCTTGCTTTAGCAATAACTTCTTCCGCGTTGCATCCTCTTGTCTGATAGATTCTCAAATCCAGCCTCACCTCCGGATCACGGCAAAAGAAATCAATGTACTTCATGATTCCGTCTTTCGCCACTTCTTCACCAATTAGGACATATTCGATATGACCCCAGAAAGGTTTTCTGTCCATATAATTCCAAAAGTTCCGGACTGCCTCGAAAACGGTTTTTCCTTCCGAAACAATGATTCTGGATTGATTTTTTGACCCGTCCCCGGAAGTTTCAGCCTGAATTCTTTGCGTTGAAATGGTCAGCCTTACATATCCCTCCTTTTCCGTTGATTTGTCAATACCGAGAACACGAATAAATTCAATTTTATTGATTTCTGTCCTGCCCAGAAATGTTATTTTACATCCGGATTGCAGCAGTACAATCAGAATAAGAACCAAAAGCTTTATCGTTTTTACCTTTATCATCGTTCACCAAACCTTTTCTTGTTCTTCGTCTTCAGGCTAATCGGCCTTTTTATCTGCGACGAAAAAGGAAACCTGAACAGTGAATCCTCGATCTGTCGCCCATCCTGTCCGACATAAGGCGATAAATACGGGATACCATATACTTCCATGCTGGCAAAATGATTCAGTAAAACAATCCCCCCCAGGGTTAAGCCAAACAACCCTATCACACTGCTGAGCAAGACAAAAGCAAACCGCCACAGCCGCAGAGCATTAGAGAAATCCTGATTGGGCATGGAAAAGCTGGATATCGCCGTAATTGCAATGATGACAACCACCGCCGGTGAAACCAGCTTTGCATCAACTGCTGCCTGACCCACGACAACAGCGCCCACTATGGAGACCGCCTGACCAATAGTTTTAGGAAGTCGTATTCCCGCTTCCACAAGCACTTCAAAGGCTATCAGCATGAATATCACCTCCACGAAAGAGGGGAATGGCACGCCTTCCTTGGAAGCAGTGATGGCAAGGGCAAGCTCGGTCGGTATCATCTCCTGATGAAAGGTCGTGATGGAAACATAAAAGCCAGGTAAATACAATGTAGTAACCGCCAGAATGTATCGCATGATACGAATGATGGAGCTGATGATAAAATTCTGCGAATAATCTTCGCTGGCCTGTAAAAATGTATTCAAGGTTCCGGGAAGGATATAGGTGACCGGAAAGCCGTCAATGATCAGCCCAACCCTTCCCTCCACGATATTTGCGCAGAATTTGTCGGGTCTCACTGTATAGATCAGCTGAGGAAACGGTGTATTTCTGTTATCGGTGATATTTTCTTCAATCACACCCAACTGATGAATGCTGTCAGTTTTAATACCATCCAGTCTTTTTTTAACTTCTTCGACAATATGCCTGTTTGTAATATCCTTCATGTACACGATTGCGATATCGGTTTGTGATTGCCGGCCAGCTTTTGTTTGCTCGATGATAAGGTTATGAGTTTTAATTTTTCTTCGGATGGTGGCCGTGTTGGTTCGTATATTTTCAATGAAGGCATCTTTGGATCCTTTAATGATATTCTCCCCGGTTGGCTCGGTGATGGTTCTCTTTTCAAAACCCTTTACCTCCAGGGTAACCGCTTTTTCGGCTTTATCAAAGACAAGTGCGACCGAACTGTCCAGGATATCCTTCACACAATCGGAAAGGTTTTCCCTGATTTTTTGAAAAGCGTGATACAGCATTCCATTTTCAATTTGGTTCAGCAGGCTTTTTACATCTTCGTGCCGGTTTTGCCGGACTGAAAGGAACAAGGGCTTCAGGATATTGTCATCCACTTGCTTGATATCTACCAGCCCATCGAAAAATACCAGTGTGACCGGAATATTGTTTTTTTCTCCGATCACGAGTTCACGAAAAACTGCATCACTGTTTATCTCCAGTAACTCTTTTAAATTCCTGGTGTTTAATGGGGTTTTATTTAAATTTTCCGATTCCTGATTTTCCGGATTGACATTCTTAGGCTGGCGGATCCTCATGATACTCTCCTTCTATGAAAGTATTCACCGATACGATCCCGTCTATACACAAGTTATGGCAGATTGCATTTATTCTGAGCAAAGCGGCAGCGCAGCTGTCATTCTGAGTGCAACGAAGAATCTAACATAAAAACCGCTGAACGCAAATTTGCTTCAGCGGCCTTTTCCGATTTACTTCCGTCATTGTCCCGGTGATCAGGATATCACCCTGTTATAAGTCCTCCGGTATGATATCGTTACGAATGATGTCTGAATAATCCTCCCTTTTTACGATGAGGCGGGATTTGCCGTCATTCACCAGAACCACGGGAGGCTTTCCGTTTCGGTTATAATTCATTGCCATGGAATAATTGTACGCACCGGTCGCCAGCACGGCTACGATATCACCCGGTTTGGCCTGTGGCATGGCGATATCTTTCGCGATCAGATCACCGGATTCGCAGCATTTTCCGGCTATGGTTACAATTTCAGTTCTGGAAGCGGTAGGGTTGTTGGCCAAAAGTACGGTGTATTCCGACTTGTAAAGCGCGTAACGCGGATTATCGAACATTCCGCCATCGATGGAGACATATTTCCGGATATCCCGTATCTCCTTCACACTGCCGACACGATATAGCGTAACCCCGGCCGGAGCAACGATGGAACGTCCGGGTTCCATCAGCATAAACATTTCTCCGAGGCCTTTTTCATGACATATCCGCTTCACAACCTTTGAAACTGCCTCTATGAATCGATCATATTCCAGTGGGTCATCCTTTTCGGTATATTGTATGCCGAAGCCTCCACCCAGATTCAGCTCGGTAATATGGACAGCATATTTTTCACGGATATCGGCAATAAAGTTCAGCATCACTTCTGCGGCCAACTCAAAGGGCTGCAGATCAAAAATCTGGGATCCGATATGGCAGTGGACCCCTACCACATCAATATTCTTCATTTTTGCAGCCTGCGCAATAATCTCATGCGCTTCTCCGTTTTCAAGGGCAACTCCGAATTTGGAATCGATTTGTCCGGTCTGGATGAATTCATGGGTATGGGCATCCACTCCTGGTTTTACACGAAAGGAGACCTTTACCCGCTTTCCCTTTTCTCCGGCGATTCTTTCGATACTCTTCAATTCAGTCTGATTGTCCACCACAAAGCGTCCAATGCCATGTTCAATCCCCATCGCAATCTCTTCAGGGGTTTTATTGTTTCCATGAAAATAGACTTTCTCCATCGGAAACCCGGCTTTCACCGCCGTATACAGTTCACCGCCCGAAACCACATCCAGGCCAAGGCCCTCCTGCTGAACGATCCTGCAGACGGCCATGGTGCAAAAAGCTTTACTGGCATACAGCACAAGACCGTTTCCATCATACCAGGTGTCCATAGCCTGCTTATAACGCCTGCAATTCTGACGGATGATCTCCTCATCCATGACATACAATGGTGTTCCATATTCCTTCGCCAGATCCGTCGCATCGCAGCCGCTGATTTCCAGGTTTCCTCTGTCATTGACTTTCAAATAATTCTTCAGCATTATTTCACCACCATCATTTCATATCTGGAGCCGGCTCGGAAGGTCTGATCATTCTTTACAAACACATATGAATGTGTGTTTATTAAGGCTGCCATGCGGGTTTCAGGCCTGGAAGCATGGCAACTTACGAATAGGCAGGCTTTTCCGAACGTCTCCCAGCACTTCCATAATAGTAACATTCGTATGTAAAAAATGCAAGATTCATAATGAAATCCTGCAAAACCACGTTGAACATTTTTACTACAGAAACAAAAGCGCCCTATGCAAAAAGCCTGCATTTTCATGCAGGCTTTCGTTCCGATGTGGAAAATTACTTCACTTCGCAGGTAGCGCCAACTTCTTTGAACTTTGCAGCGATATTGTTTGCATCGTCCTTGGAGATGCCTTCCTTAACGGTGGAAGGAGCGCCATCAACCATGTCTTTTGCTTCCTTAAGGCCAAGGCCGGTAACTTCGCGAACAACCTTGATAACCTTAATCTTTTCGGGACCAACGTCCTTCAGGATAACATCGAATTCTGTCTTTTCTTCTACCGGAGCAGCAGCTGCAGCAACAGGAGCAGCGGCAACAGCTACAGGAGCGGCTGCGGATACGCCGAATTCTTCTTCAAGAGCCTTCACCAGCTGGGAAAGTTCAAGAACTGTTAAACCTTTAATTTCTTCAATCAAATTTGTTAATTTGTCACTCATGATAATACCCTCCATATCAATTTTTTAAATTAAGCTTCAGCTTGTTTTTTCTCAACAATAGCATTCAGCGCTACTGCCAGACCACGGATATTTGCGTTGAGGACACTGACAATACCGTATAACGGTCCGGCCAATGCGCCCATTGCCTTTGCCACCAGTTCTTCTCTGGACGGCAGGCTTGCGATTTCCTTGACACCTTCGAGGTCAATAAACTTTCCTTCGACAACTCCGGCCTTAATCTCCAGCTTTTGAAAATCTTTTGCATATTTGGACAGAACCTTTGACGGCGCTACCGGATCGTTCAAACTGATGGCGATGGCGGTAGGACCCTTGAGATAATCATCCAATGCATTATAACCATTTTCATTCACTGCAAAACGGGCAATGGAGTTCTTTGTAACGGTATACTCAATTCCGGCTTCGCGCATGGCTTTTCTTAACTGAGTATCCTGTTCAACAGTAAGCCCCCTGAAATCAGCCAAAACGA
>JAEZBW010000202.1 GCA_023426765.1 Bacillota bacterium | reverse complement strand
AACACGGCGTTTACTGGGTTTCGCTGGAGAAACAGGACGGACATATATCCAGGCAAATTCAGTTTCATCCACTGCAGAAACGTATTTATCGGGAGCTGAAGCTGGATATCACCGGCAGCTATTCCGGGATTGAACTGCGAAAGCTTATAGAAAACCAGTTTGATTGGACAGCGTTCAGGGATGATATTCTGCGGATCAAATTAACCGGCAGCGTACCGCCCGGTCTTAAACCTGACCTGCAGCCGCTGGAAGAGTTGCTTCAACAGAAATGCTTTCATGCACAGCTTATCGATCAGACCGTACCGGCGTATAATTTGGACAGGCTGGCGGCAGACAACAATATTACCGGTGTTTTTATCCGCATGCTGCAGGAAAGAATCTCAAAGGCCGGCGACGAAGAGAAGCGAATCCTCGGAAAAGCCATGCAGCTGGGCCTGGATGCTCTTTTGCGGGGCAGTGCGGACTTTCATGGGCAGGAACCAAACTGAACATCGGGGCTTCAGAGGGGGGATCTGTTCCGCCTGAAGGCGAAATAGGAACGCTGTTTAGGGAACAGGAATCCCGGGCATCTGACATAACCTGTTTACTGCCGGGTTGGTTTAAATAAGGGGAAGAGGCACGGACGATGAAGATTGAAAGGCTGGAAATAAAGGGTTTTGGCAGGCTTCAAAATGAAACCTTTACACCGGGGCCGGGAATGAACGTGATTTATGGCTTGAACGAAGCCGGCAAGACCACGCTGCAGTCCTTTATCAAAGCCATGCTCTTTGGGCTGAAAAACGGCAGAAGGGTAAGGGATGCAAGGCAATACAGGCCCTGGTTCGGTAAAAGCTTTGGCGGTGTTGTGGAATATATCCTTGATGACGGCCGAAGGTATACCGCAGGGCGGAATTTTGAAAAGAACACAGTGTTCATTCAGGATGCATATTCGAATAATATCACCGGAAGCTTCCCTGCGGGCAAGGATCAAACCGTTTGTTTTGCAGAGCAGCATCTGGGAGTACCGGAAAGCGGCTTTATACGCACCGCCTTTATTGGCCAGCTGCAAACCCCGGTGGATGCCGACGGAAGGAAAATCCTCGCCGAGAGGCTGCTGAACCTGCGCGAAAGCGCGGATGAACAAATCTCCCTGCAAAAAGCGCTGCAGGTGCTGAAGGAAGCGCAGCTTTCCCAGGTGGGCAGCGACAGGACAACAACCCGGCCGCTAAACCTGATTGAATCCCGGTTGGCCGATGCCGCCAGGGAAGAACAGGAACTGAACCGGCTGCATGAAAGCCGGATGGAACTTTTTCTGGAACTGGATCGGCTTAGGGAAGAGAATCTACAATTGGATATCCGGCTGGAAGCCGCCCTTTCGGAAAAGGAAAAACTGCTGACCTGCGCGAAAGCGGCACAGCTGCAGGAACTGCAGGATCAGCTTGAACGATATCGGTATGAGCTTGCTGAAGTTCACCGCGAACGACATAAACACGAAGCGGCTGTTGCTGAATTGCAAACCGAGCTTGACGGGCTGGAACAGTATAAGTTTTTTTCGCATCAGGATGTCAATGAACTGTCTGCCGACCATACCCGATATGGAATTCTCGAACAGGAACTGAAGGAGCTTCGGCTGAAGAAGGCGGATAATGAGGAGAAGCAGTCCGAGGCCCGGGCAATCCTCCATCAGTATGCTGTTTTCGGGCTTGAGAAGGATTCAATTGATCAAAATCTTCAGCAGCTTCTGGAACAAGCGCCCCATCCGGATGTCATTGCCAAAGCAAAGCAGCCTGCAGGCCGCCAAAAATGGCCTCTTGTCGTCGCTTGCATCGCCGTAATAGCCATCGCTGCCGATATTTTTCTTTTCAGTACCTCCTTACCGGTTTTTGTAAATGTTATTGTTACTGCTTTAGGAATGATTTCTTTAGGCGTATCCCTTGTTTCATTCCTTATGAAAAAAAGAGGAGAAAAGAAAATCTACGGAGAAAACCTGTATGCAAACACGACCGGGAACAGAGAACGATTGCTGCATTGGATGCAGGCTGTAAAGGCCGGCGATTTGAAGGAATTTACGCGGTTAAAGGCACTTTATGAAAGCAGCCGGCAGTTTGCCGATGAACTGGAGGAGGAACACGTCCTCCTGGAACGAAGGGAAGCCTGGATAAAATCGCAGTTGGAAGAAATAAGGATAAGAATTGTTTCAGCGCTGGATCGGGGAGATCATCAAAATGAGCCTGATGCTCTGACCCAGGAGCGGATAGACGCCTGGAAGGAAGGCATTGAGGCATATCATTCGCTGCAGCCCGCCCTGAAGGATGCACAAAGCGCAGTACAATCCTGCGCTCTTCGGCAGGATGGAATCTTCAGGGAAGCTTCCCTGCTTTGCAGGAGGGACATTGCTTCTCAGCAGGCTTTAGATGAATGCCTGCAGGAAATAGCACTGGAGTTGGAAAAACTGCAGGTGAGCATCTTACCGCAGAATATTTCTACAGATGAAGCTGACCTTACCATACAAACCATCCAGGAAGCCATCCGGCGGAATCAGCTGGTGATGAATACCCTGGAAACAAGGCTTGAAAACATACCCGATAACGAAGCGCTGCAGCAGGTGCATGAAAAGATGGAGACCCTTCTGTCTGAAAAGGAAAGAATAATTTTTCTGGGGAAGGCGTTTGATACGGCAATACAAACCCTTACAGAAGCGGGTCTTGCCATTCAGCGCGATTATGTGCCCGCACTGAACCGGGAAATGAGCGGTATTTTATCAGTGGTTACGGGTGGCAAATATTCAGATTTAAAGGCGGATGATGGGCTGACGCTGAAGCTTCAGCCGGCAGAAAGCTCCGAAGAAGTTCTTCCCGATCAGCTTTCATCGGGAACCATCGATCAGATCTACTTTGCGCTGCGCCTTGCGGCGGTAAAGCTGATTGAAAAAAGGGAAGAAACACTGCCGCTTTTCCTCGATGAGCCCTTTGCGCAATATGACGAGGAAAGAACAAGAGAAGCTTTGTCATTGCTGGCTGAAGAGAGCAAAACAAGGCAAATCCTCCTGTTTACCTGTAAAAAGCGGGAGGTAGAGCTGGTAACAGAACTGTTTGAAGGAGAACCCTTCTGCATCATTCATTTGAACAAAGAGACAAAATTGGCGGGTACTGAATGAGAACCTGCTGTCATGTTTTGCAGCACCCCTGAACCTGCGTCACAGTTAACACCTCCAAAGAGTAAACGGGTGATTTGGTTGATTTTGATGACGATAAGAGACCGTTCGGGAAACCAGAGCCGGCTCTGAGCAGACCGTTCGGGAAACCCGAGCCGGCTTTCGACAACTCGTTTCAAAGCCTCGTTAGCATAGTCACTTTTGCAGCTGTTCGATAATCCACTTTGCGATCATCGCGCTGCTGTTGCCGGCAGCGGTTTCTTCCTGACGCGTGGAAAATAGTTCCTGCCAATGTCCGATTATTTCAGGCTCTTGCAAAAAACGGCTGTATGAAATGGCTGCGCCCTTGCGGATCAGGTAATCCAGATTTTTTTCCTCGGCTCCAGGCAGTGGCTTTAAAAGAACCAGCGGTTTTTTCAGGATCATCGCCTCGGTAACGGTCAGACCTCCGGGTTTCGTCAGCACCGCAAGGGCATTTCTCATTGTGCTGAATAATTGCGGGATAGTTCCGGTCACCTGCAGCCTGCCGGGGTTTTTCTTTTCCAAAACCTTCAGCCGGCGGAAAAGAGAGCGGTTTTCACCCGTCACCACCAGCAGGTTGCAGTCTGCATGTCTTCCAAGCAGGCTCCGGGCTGTTGCTTCAAGGCTGCCAAGCCCCCAGCCGCCTCCCGAAACCAGCCAGAACGGTTTCTCGTGAAAACTGTTTTTATGGGAAGGCAACTCTATCGGACAGGGAACACCGGTAACCCGAACGGTATCTTCGGACCATCCGAGGTGCACAAGCTCTTCCTTCATTTCCAAATTGGGCACACAATACAAATCAATATACGGATACAGCCAGAATCTGTGAATTTGGTAATCGGTAATGACGCCCATGGTTAACGGGCATTTCTTCCCTAACTCTCTTTTCAGTCTGGAGGCGAACAACAGCGCCAGCGGATGCGTGCATACAACGGCCCGCACATTTTCCCTCAGGCACTTTTCCTTCAGCGCTTCTATGCTCCTTCTGAAG
>JAEZBW010000182.1 GCA_023426765.1 Bacillota bacterium | reverse complement strand
GTGTATGGGTACCGACAACAGCACCGACACGTCCATCCAGGTAATGCGCCAGCGCAAGTTTTTCGCTGGTAGCCTCCGCATGGAAATCCACGAAGATAGCCTGGCAATTCGCCTTTAAAAGACCAATCTCCCTGTCGGCAGCCTGAAACGGGCAATCGCAGGGCATATCCATATAGATTCTTCCAATCAGATTCACAAGTCCCAGCTTCAGGCCGTTTTTCTCAAGAATCATCCGGCCTTTGCCCGGCACGCCCTTTGGATAATTGGCGGGTCTGACGAGCTTTGAACAGGAGTCGATGAAATTGAAAATTTCTTTCCGATCCCAGGTATGGTTGCCCATGGTGATTGCATCCACTCCACTGTGAAAGATTTCATCCGCAGTGTTAAAGTTGATGCCCTTTCCCCCGGCGGAATTTTCTCCGTTTGCAATACAAAAATCCCAACCAACCTGGCTTTTTAACTTCTCAAGATGTTCTGACAGTAACGTTCTTCCCGGTTTGGCGAATACATCACCGATAAAAAAAACCTTCAATCCATACCGCCTTTCCATTTTTCCCGGAGGGACAACAGAAGGACAAGAGAACAGGTTCCTCATCCCGTTTCCGGACAAGGAACCTGTCCCCTTGTCCCCCTGCTTCCCCGTGAATAAACGTTAAGAAGCGTAAATACGCTTCTTAACGAATAAACACATGTTTCATTCAATTGGATCCTGCATTATTTTGCGTAATCGATCGTGCGGGTTTCCCGGATAACATTTACCTTGATTTGACCCGGATAATCCAGTTCGCTTTCGATCCGTTTGCATATGTCTCTGGCGACGATGACCATGCCTTCATCATTTACATCCTCGGGTTTCACCATGATGCGCACTTCACGTCCTGCCTGAATGGCAAAGGACTTGTCGACACCCGAGAAGGAGTTTGCAATTTCTTCAAGCTTTTGCAGCCTCTTGATATAGGACTCCAGCGTTTCTCTTCTGGCGCCCGGGCGTGCTGCCGAAATGGAATCGGCGGCCTGAATGAGGATTGCGATGATGGATTTTGGTTCTTCGTCCCCGTGATGCGCCATGATGGAGTCGATGATCACATCACTTTCATGATATTTTCTGCACAAATCGGCGCCGATGGTAACATGCGAGCCTTCCATTTCATGATCTACGGCTTTCCCGATATCGTGAAGAAGACCGGCACGCTTTGCCAGCGTAATGTCTTCTCCCAGTTCACCAGCCATCAGGCCTGCCAGATGGGCTACCTCGATGGAGTGATTCAACACATTCTGTCCGTAGCTGGTCCTGTACTTCAGCTTTCCAAGCAGCCTGACCAACTCTGGATGTAAACCGTATACACCCGTTTCAAAGGTAGCGCGATCCCCTTCTTCACGAATGGTGTTCTCAACCTCTTTTTTCGCTTTTTCCACCATCTCTTCAATGCGAGCCGGGTGGATTCTTCCGTCCAGTATCAGCTTTTCAAGCGTGATACGGGCCACTTCTCTGCGGATAGGGTCAAAACCTGACAGAATAACGGCTTCAGGTGTATCATCAATAATCAAATCAATCCCCGTCAGGGTTTCCAGCGTACGGATGTTACGTCCCTCACGCCCGATGATGCGCCCCTTCATTTCGTCATTCGGCAGAGATACAACAGAAACCGTGATTTCAGATGCATGATCCGCCGCACATTTTTGAATGGCGGTTGACAGAACCTCTTTGGCCTTCCGACCGGATTCCTCTTTTGCCTTCTCGTAAACATCCTTTACCAGAATGGCCGCTTCATGCTTCACCTCATCCTCGATGTTTTTCAGCAGATACTCCTTCGCATCTTCCACCGACAGGCCTGAAATGCTTTCAAGCTTTTCAAGCTCCTGCCTGTGCAGATCTTCGATCTCTTCCTGCTTGTCTTCAATATCCTTGATCTGCCTGTTTAAGCCTTCTTCCTTCCTCTCCAGGGTGTCCATCTTTTTTTCCAAAGTTTCATCTTTTTGCTGAAGTCTTCTTTCGGTCCGTTGGATTTCAATCCTTCTTTCCTTTACTTCCTTCTCCAGATCCACTCTGCTTTTGTGGATTTCCTCCCTGGCTTCAAAAAGTGCTTCTCTCTTCTTTCTTTCAGCAATTTTCTCAGCTTCACTTACAAGACGCTGGCCTTCCTTTTCAGCACTGCCTATTTCGGCTTCCGCCACACGCTTTCTATGCTCAATTCCTTTACGGAACATAATAAGTGAACTGATAACAGCAATGATTATGCCTGCTCCCAGGCCAATCAACACATAAATTAAGATCTCCCTCACCTCCTTGTCTACTGTAACTTGCACTTTTATCTCATGTAACAACGTAAGTATTCAATTAAGTATATTTCGCTGTTGAAAGAAATTATGCAAGGTACCTGTTTTTCTTTCACATGGGTTTCATTCTTCAGTAAAGCAAACAATGCAAAATCAAATAGAGCATATGACACAAAATGTCCATACTATCAACATTTTAAACTTTTTTAAAATGGGTGTCAAGAAAATGACGCGGTTAATTTTGAAGAATTGTTACAGAAATGTTACTGTGCAAAGATTGCACCGGATAAGCTGAATCACCCGCTAACTCTCCTGATGTACGAACCGTTACAGGAAGAAAAAATAACTTATACTTTTCATCGCAGAACCCTATGCAGTTCTAACCAGCGATCCAAATATTTTGTCTGCAGTCATGGGTCTGTACAGATAAAAACCCTGGACAATAAAGCAGCGGGCATTCTTCAGGAAATCCAACTGGGGCAGGGTTTCAACCCCCTCCGCCAGGACATCGATGCCCAGGTTTTTGGCCAGTGTAATAATCCCGTCGATGATGATCTCATCCTTGCGATTCACCGTGATCCCCTGTACGAAACTCATATCGATCTTCAGCCGGTGCAGCGGAAGCTGTTTCAAATAGTTCAGAGAGGAATATTTCATTCCAAAATCATCCATCGAAATCTTTACCCCCATCTGATCCAGACGTTTCAGCGTTTCTGCAATGGATTTCGTGTCCTCCGCCAGGATGCTTTCGGTGATTTCAAGTTCGAGATAACCGGGTTCCAGTCCCGTCTCCCGTAACACTTCCGCCACCGTGCCCACCAGATCATAATCCATGAATTGCCTGACCGAAAGGTTTACAGCCACAGGAACCCTCTGGAAGCCCTGATCATGCCATTGCTTCATCTGGCGGCAGGCACTTTTCAACACCCATTCACCAATCGGAAGAATAAGACCGGTTTTTTCAGCGATGGGAATAAACTTTACCGGTGATATCATGCCCAATTCAGGATGGTTCCACCGAATCAGTGCTTCAAAGCCCACAATCATTCCCGAGCTGATGTCCACCTGCGGCTGATAATGCAGTTCAAATTCCTTGCGGACCACTGCCTGATACAGTTGGTTAGTCAGCTTCATGATTTCCAGCAGGGAACTCTTCATCGCAGCGGTACACAGCTCATATCTGTTCTTACCATTTTCCTTCGCCTTGTACATGGCAATATCCGCGTTCTTGATCAGGGTTTCGGCATCCTCTCCGTCCATCGGGTATATGGCAATCCCAATGCTTGCGGTCATGTGTACTTCATTGCCGGCCAGTTCAAACTGCCTGCGGAAGGCTTCATTCAGCCTTGATGCGATGGTTCTGGCAGAATTTTCATCGGTTCTGTTCTGAACGAGTACTAAAAACTCATCTCCGCCAACCCGGGCGATTTGATCGTTCATCCGGATAGTTGCAATCAGCCGTTCCGAGACCTGCTTCAGCAGCTCGTCTCCATGCACATGACCCATGGTGTCGTTGATGATTTTAAAGGAGTCCAGATCAAGATATAAAATGGCCATGGAACATTTCTGTCCCCGGTTCTCGGCAATGATTCGGTTGACAGTGTCGATGAACATCTTTTTGTTGGACAGTCCTGTGAGATGATCATAAAACGCAAGCTTGCGAATCTCGTTTTCCATACCGATACGGGATTCTATCTCGGTTTTCAGCTCCATGTTGGCAGCATTTAATTCCCTGGTCCTGTCCAGCACCTTTTGCTCAAGTTCATCATAGGATGTCTGCAATTGTTTTTGAATTTTCTTCGTTTCGGATATATCCTGAAAAATCATCACCGTGCCATAGGGTTCGTTCCATTCATCCAGCAGTGTAGAGGATGAAACGGCAACATCCAGACGGTTGTTATCTTTTCTGCGCAGCGTTGTTTCGTTCATGCCGTCAACGAAATCAGTACCGGGTGATACAAGGAAATCCATCGGTTTACCGGCCAGTTCGGCTTTACTGAAGCCAAGCAGCATTCTGGCCCCGTCATTGATATCCCGGATGCAGTGGTTCCGATCGGTGATGATCAGACCTTCCTTCATGGTTTTCAGTACATCAGCAGCGACATTCTGCGGGCTCAGGTTCATCAGGCGGTAGCGTTTGATGGAATACCAGATTCCGTATACGGGGATGACGATCAGGCAAACCGTCAGCGCGGGAACGACAGGTTTACCCAGGACAGGAAGAATGACATCGGTCAATGAGCCTACGATAAAAACGGCAATGCTGGTTCCAACGAGAATTTTTGCCTGTTTCTTTTCCCTTTTCAGCGGTGACTGTTTTCCCCAGGCCAAAATGAGGAAGATGCTGGCCAAAACATAGCCGCCGATATACAGGGGCAGATAATAATCCGTCACCAGGTCATTTCTGGCGTTGTTCGCATAAGCCCATCCGTGCTGCAGCCTGACGATTAACAGTTCGGAAACAGGATTATAGAAGTAATAGATATAGAAGCAGATGAGGGCGGGAAGATAAAATAAACACAGAAACCATGGTTTGTTCAGAAACCTGTCCTTCTCCACCAAAACCAGCAGAAAATGGAGCAGCATACAATAAAGCAGGCTCCAGAAGATTGTTGCGATCCTTCTGAAAACTGTAGCGGTCATGGCATCAGATGCGGCGTTCATCAGCATCAGCATGGTGGACCAGAGGGATAAATCCAGACAAAAGGTAAAAAAGATACGATTCAGTTTGTTCTTAATGTCATACATCAGTGAAAAAGCGCCTATAAAAACATAAAACACGCTTGTCAGCAGATAGACAATCACCATGAAGCTCATAAAACAGTACTCCAGTCCCGCAGTGACAATTTTCATGTTATACTTTCCCACTGGAAAGCATCTTTAACCAAAATAATCGTCATTGCGACAAACTTTGTCATTTTTCTTGTTGCCCGCATCGTGTAATGGCTCTATTTCGGTTTTGACGGTCTTCTCCTGGCTACAGACCGGTTTTTTGGGGTTCGTGCTCTTTCTTCATCGGGGAAGGGTCTCTTTTTATTCTGATACCTTGCAGGGCTGTCCTCCCAACGCGTACTCTTCCGGGGTCCGGGTGTTCTGTTATCGTTGACTGCACGTTCAATCGGCCCGGTGGTTCTGCTGCTGCGTGGGTTTATGCGTTCCTGCGAACCGGAAGGTTTGCTCACCCGCTTGATACGTTCACGGGAACCGGCTGATCCGGATTCCTTATGCATGGTTGCACGCTGAGCATATCCATTTCTGTCATTTGTTTTCTGTGACTTTGCACTCTGATTTCGGTTGGATCTTTCTCTTTTTTCCCGTGTTGGCTTGCTCTTTCTTCCCTTTCCCTTATCTCCTGAAGACGAGACGGATTGATCCGCCCGGGGTGAAAGCAGAAAACCAATCAAATTGTCATTCCCGGTTAGCCGCAGCGCTTCCTTCACCAGTGCATGGTTCTGCGGTTTATAAAACTGAAGAAGGGCCCTTTGCATGGCCATTTCTTTTTTACTTTTCGGAACATGGATTTCTTCTCCGGTTTCGGGATGTATCCCGGTATAATACATACAGGTGGACATTGTGCCCGGTGTGGGATAAAACTGCTGCACCTGATCGGGAACAAACCCCGTTTTTTTCATATAGATCGCCAGCTTAACCGCATCCTGCAGCGTACTGCCCGGATGCCCCGAAATGAAATAAGGCACCAGGTATTGTTTCAAATTGTTTTCCTGATTGAAGGCTTCATATTTCAGCCTGAACTTCTCATAAACCTCCGGCCCGCTTTTGCGCATCAGCCTGAGCACCTGCGGTGAAACATGCTCCGGTGCCACCTTCATCTGCCCGCTGATATGGTTTTTGCACAGCTCGCTGAAGAACGGACTCTTCGTATCCTGCAGCAGATAATCAAACCGGATTCCGGAGCGTATGAACACCTTTTTCACGCCTGGAACGTTTTGCGCTGCTCTCAGGATATCCAGGTACTCCCCGTGATCGGCCTGCAGGTTCTTACAGGGTTCCGGAAACAGGCATTCTCTGTCCCGGCATGAGCCATGGGTACCCTGCTTTTTGCAGGCCGGTCTCCTGAAGTTGGCCGTGGGTCCTCCGATGTCATGGATGTAACCCTTAAAATCCGGGTTTGCCGCCATGGCTTCCACTTCATTCACGATGGAGCCCTTGCTTCGTGAACGGATTATTCTTCCCTGATGAAAGGTGATGGAACAAAACGAACAGCTGCCGAAACACCCGCGATGGCTGGTAATACTGAACTTAACCTCCTCCAGTGCAGGCACTCCGCCCTTCTTTTGATAGGAAGGATGCCAGGTGCCGGTAAACGGCAATGCATAAACCCGATCCATTTCTTCGGTGGTCATTGGGGTTCGGGGAGGGTTTTGCACCAGAAGCCTTTTCCCATGAGGCTGTAAGATCGTACGCCCCCAAAAAGGATCCTGTTCTCTGTATTGCAGCAAAAAAGCCTGTGCGAATAGTTTTTTACTGGCTGCAACCTCTTCATAGGAAGGAAGTGCCAGCACCTTGTCGGTGTTCTGTCCCTGCAAAGCCTGCTGCACTTCATTCGGCAGGTTATCCTCCTCTGCCACCAGATAGCAGGTTCCGCGAATTCCTTTCATTTTGTGGACGGGAACTCCTTTTTGCAAAAGAGAAGCAATCTCCAGGATCGTGTTCTCCCCTTCGCCGTAAACCAGCAGATCCGCCCCACAATCGGCCAGTACCGATGCTCTGACCTTATCCTGCCAGAAATCATAATGGGCAAACCTGCGAAGGCTTGCTTCCATGCCGCCAAGGATGACGGGGGTATCGGGAAAGGCCTCTCTGGCCCTGTTTGAATAGACAATCGCAGCCCGATCGGGTCTGTGCCCCTTTTCTCCACCTGGAGAGTAGCTGTCCTTCTTTCTGGGGATCCTGGATGCCGTGTAGTTGCTCACCATCGAATCCAGTACACCCGGAATGACTAACACACCCAAGCTGGGTGTTCCCATGCGTTTAAAGTCCTCAATACCCGTCCAGTCGGGCTGCGCAATCAACCCAACCCTATAGCCGGCATCCTCGAGCAGCCTGCCAAGGATTGCGTGACCAAAGCTGGGATGATCCACATAGGCATCAGCGCTGATCAATAAAAAATCAAGGCTGTCCCAGCCTCGTTTTTGCATATCGGTTTGATGGACGGGTAAAAACTCTGTCATTCTTTTCCTTTCAAAACTATGATACCATCAGGGACTTATACCCCGGATGATTCTGCAGCGTCTTGAAGTCCATATCTTTCCTTAAGCGGACAAGATAAACCGGATCCAGCTGTACCACCCGTTTTAACAGGTCCACCGCCACATCCTTTTCCCCCATGTGTGAATACACCTTTGACAGACCATATATCAGTTCTGCGTCGTCCGGGTAATTGTTCAGGCCCTGCTTGCAGATCCGGATGGCTTTCGTATAATCACGGGTTTTCAGCAATGCACCTGTATAATAGTTTATCAGCACAGGGTCTTCCCGATTCAGTTCATAGGCCCTGTCAAAGGACGCTACGGCATCCTCCTCCCGTCTGGCCAGTTCCAGCACAATACCGCGATTAAACCACAGCTGATAGGATTTGTCAAACTGAACCAGACCCTTGTCGAAAACCTGAACCGATTCCCGGTACTGTTTCATCTGCCCCAGCAGAACCCCGAGATAATTCACGGCATCCTCCAGGTACTCATCGCCCTGCAGGGATTTGTACAGAACGTCCGCAGCCTTTTCCTTCTGCCCCATTTCATCCATCAGTGTGCCCGCATTGTACAAAAGGATACTGCTGGTGGGATGTGCTGCAATACCCTCTTCATAGGTTTTCAACGCTTTGGTCTTTTCCCCGCGGGATCGCTGAGCCAGCGCCAGATGATAATAATGGGACGGTTCGGCGGGCTCCAGCTCTACAAGCTCTGCAAAGCATTCTTCGGCCTTGTCGAACATTTTTTCCTTAAGGGCCGACTTGCCTTTCCACTTCAACGCTTCCACCTGTTTTTCATCGGCTTTCGCCACTTCATCCAGCACTTCCAGTGCCTTCTTTGTTTCACCCTTTTGATAATAGATGCTTCCCAGCACAATCCTCATGGTGTTGTCCCGTAAATCAAGCCTGCCCTTTTCCAGGTATTCGACGGCTTTTTCGCTCATTTCCAGCGCTAGATAAGCCCGGGCAATGTTTTTATATATCACCGTCAAATCGGGTTTTGCCTCCAGCACCTTTTGGTAGTGGCGGACGGCATGCTCAAATTTCCCCAGATGGTACAGGGTATAGCCCATATAGAAATGAACCACGGGTTCCATCTCTTCCAACGGATGTTTTTTCTGTTTGGGGTCATCGGGTTCTTCCTTATGGGGACGTTTTCCCTTTTGTATGGTTTTCAGCGCATTTTTTAATTGCTTATAAGCCTCGCGGTATTTCCCGATGAAGCAATGCAGATAACCCGCATTATAACTTACCGCTGCCGTTTCGGGAAGAAGGGCCGAAAGCATCCGGTAATGCTCGGCAGCGGTTTCATACTTCTCCAGGTTGATCAGCCGCTGCGTTAAGATCAGTTGTTTCTTCACATTTTCCAGCACCTGCGGATCGGCTATGGTGACCGAGCGGTACACATCCATGGGTTGAATCTCATTTTTCCAAAGCTCTGCATTGCTTATGAAGGATGCAACATTCCATTTGCTGTTCTTTTTCTTCACCTTCTTCTCCAGGAAGGCCGCATGAACACCCGTCCTTTTCAACCTGCGGGAAAAAGCGATATGATCAAACAACACCACAGGCAGGGGAAGAATGACGCCTGCGAAAATAACTCCCATCTCCACCGAGGGGGTTGTCAGAACGTTTTCAAACAGCGAGAATACCGTTACCGTCGCGGCCAGAAACTGTACAATCAGAACCAGAATGGGAACCACCCCAGGCCTTTTGACAAATCGGTTCATCATATAAAGCGCCAACAGGCAAATCACAACAGCCACAAAAATGAATGGAATATTCATTCCCGTCCTCCGTTTGCTTTCTTATTCCTTCAACCTTACGCTGAGTGGTTTGTATTTTATCCGTTAAGGCTAGGAGACCGTTCGGAAAACCAGGTTTATTCATATTATACCGGGTTCCAAGTCTGAAAACCCGCATGGTGACGTGTATTTTTTCACGTCTATACGTGTTTTTTATGAATAAACCGACTTTCCGAG
>JAEZBW010000105.1 GCA_023426765.1 Bacillota bacterium | reverse complement strand
CGCGGCGCGTTGCACACAAAACGCGCAAGGTAGGCGCTTTCAGCGCCCGCGTTTTGGCGCACAATTCGCGCAAGCGCTCATTGAATGTAACACCGGTTTTACTTGCGTTCTTTTTTTGGAATGATTTCTATCCAGTAACCATCAGGATCACTGATGAAATAAATGCCCATTGCCTTGTTTTCATAGCAGATAACCCCGTTCTTTTCATGAAGCTCGTGGGCCTTTTGCATGTCCTCAACCTCCATGGCGAGGTGAAATTCATTGTCACCCAGATTGTATGGCTGCTTCCAGTCGCGCATCCAGGTCAGCTCCAGCTGGTGTGGGGTTTGACCGTCACCGAGGAATACCAGGATGAATTCCCCGTGATCCGGTGCCTTTCTTCGTATTTCCGTAAGCCCAAGGTTCTCCTTGTAAAATTGTAAGCTTTTCTCAAGGTCCAAAACATTGAAATTATTATGGCTGAATGTAAAATGCATAATAATCCTCCTTTATCGACGATACTCTTGCCACTTTCATCCTTCCTTTTTAATATACCCCGGGACGGTGTCCCAAATCAATTATATTCATCGCTTCAATATGTTATCTTTCGTCACCGAAATCGCTCGAATCAACCGCTAACCCTTATGGGAGCATGAACGCTTACCTTCGGATTCTTCGCCGGGTTTTGCATAAAGCGAATAACATTGTAATCCATTGGAACCGATGGTATAATCAAAACATTGTAAAAAAGATAGTAAGGGGGTACACTGCCGATATGCTGAGTGTCTTTCAAAAGAAACCACAGATCCTTGTTGAAGCGCAGAAGGCCAGGTTTATGCCTTCTTTCGGCATTCAGATCCTGATCTTTATTGCATTATTTATTATCACAAACATCGCACAAAGCATTCCGATCGTGATGATCACATTTTTTCAAACCTTTACCGCCGTGATGAATCAGGAGATTTCACCCTATGACACCCAGGGGGTTATGGAATTTACGATGAACCTGCAGAATGGCAGTATCCTTCCGTCATTGTTTGTTACGGGTATAGCTACTGTTTTATATATTGTGTATTGCAGGTTCATTGAAAAAAGAAGCCTGTATTCCATGGGGTTCAACAGAAAAAATGCACTTGGGCAGTATTTTTCAGGCTTGCTTGTAGGGTTTGTGATGTTTGGCGCTTGCGTGGTCATTTCCTGGGCAAGCGGAAGCCTGCAATTTGGCGGTTTTACCCTGGGCAGTGGTTTCGGGCTGCTGCTGTGCTTCTTCATTGGGTTTGTCATTCAGGGAATGAGTGAGGAAGTGATCTTAAGAGGGTATTTCATGATGTCGGTAGCCGGTAAGAATTCAATTCTGTTAGCCGTGATTTCCAATTCAGTCATCTTTGCGATTCTGCATTTGCTGAACCCCGGGGTAACAGTTCTCAGCGTGGCGAACTTAATTCTGTTCGGCCTGTTTGCCTCGGTATATACGCTGAAGATGAACAATATCTGGGGCATATGCGCCATTCATTCCATCTGGAATTTTGCTCAGGGAAACCTTTTCGGCATTAAAGTCAGCGGAATGGATGCAGGGGTCTCTGTGCTGTCATTCGTCCCGGCAGGAGCCAGTACGCTGATCAACGGCGGGGATTTTGGGCTGGAAGGCGGATTGGCTGTAACGATTGTTTTAGTTTTATCCACCCTGATAGTTTTGAAGCTTCCCGGAAAAGAAATAGCACAACCGGCAGAAGCAAATGAGGAGATACAATCGCCGCCACTGTCATCAGCCATGTGATTTTAGTTCACAAGGCTTTGGAACAATGCAATACATTACAGAACACAACATATTCTCGAAGAGTTCTGTTTTAATACATTCTTTTTGAGAATCATGGTATAGCGAGGCCTACGGGTTCGCCCTTGATCCCGGGCCGGTAAGATGAATGGAGGAAATTATGACTGAACTGAAAGAAATTATCACAAACAGCTATCGGAATGCTGTAACCGATTACTTTGACAAAAACAGAATGGTTCCGGATAAAGAACTTCAAAAGCTGTCCCATGCCGAGCAGGAAGAGGCGTTATACCAAATGATCGTCCGATATGCTTCCGAGAAAATTGGCATGATTGAGAAGTGGAGCGGCACACCGCTGGAGGAACTGCAAGGCTCAACCCCGGCACAGGTTATCGAGGACATGCAGGATTTGGAGGAGCTTTTTGAATTGTTCATCCATATGGCCTGTTATGCCGATGAAGAGCTTCCCATCCTTCTGATCTATAAAATGCAGCAATTTGGGACCGAAGCGGTGAACAGGCTGTATCAGCTTGCGAAGGATAACATGGAAGGACAGCCGCCGGCCGACTACATTTTCTCCTCAGCGGTTTCTTCACTGGGTGTCATGAAGCTGGAGGAGTGTGTCGGGCGATTGATTGAACTGGCGGATCAGGTTCAAAAAGATCCTCAGTTTGAACAGATCGAAGATGCGCTGAAGCGTCACAGAGAACAAGTTGTTGAGCCGCTGCTGCAGCGTCTGCAGGAACCGAAATGGGACAAAGCCGAATCAATGCTGCTGTATGCTTTGGCATATGGAGGAGCGGAAGCAAAGGATGACCGTATCTACCGGTTGCTTCGCAGTGCATTTCGGACGATGGAGGATAAAACAACCCCGATCCTTTGCTTTGCAGTATTTGGCGATGGTCGTGCGGTTCCGATGCTCCGGAGTTTTCTTGAAAAGAACGCCAATGACATTCCGGACAGGCTTTTCCATGAAATCATCGGCACGCTCAGAAACCTGGGCGGTGAAACGGAGGATTTCATGCAGCACCACCACCATCACCATCACGAATAAAACCAACCAGCGAAAGTTGAACCCCATACTTTTGGTTATAGGATTTTACATGCACCAATACAAGGTCTCCGCTTACAGGAGCGGAAGGCTTGAGAAATCAACGAACAGAGGTTTTTTCCATGGTAGGAATGGGCACCATTGTCAACACAGCCGCGATCATCGTCGGCGGGGTTTTGGGAACCCTGATCAAAAATGGCCTGGGCAAAAAATATAAGGACATCATCATGCAGGCTATCGGCCTTTCGGTTGTGATTGTGGGCGTTTCGGGGGCTTTGCAGGGCATTTATCAGGTGACTGAAACCGGTCATTTGGATCGGCAATATATCACCATCATGATCGTAAGCCTGGTCATTGGAAGCATTGCAGGGGAGCTTGTGCGGATAGAGGACAGGCTGGACAGCCTGGGGAAATGGTTTCAGAGCCGTTTTTCAAAAGAAAACAGTTCATTTTCAGAAGGGTTTGTTACCGCCAGCCTGGTTTTCTGCGTTGGCGCAATGGCCATCGTAGGTTCATTGGAAGACGGCCTCTCAGGGGATACTGCCACGCTGTTTGCAAAATCGGTCCTGGATGGTGTCACATCACTTATTTTTGCTTCCACATTGGGGATCGGTGTTGCATTTTCAGCGATTCCGGTACTGGTTTACCAGGGCTCCATTACGCTTTTGGCAGGGTTTATCAAGCCATGGC
>JAEZBW010000724.1 GCA_023426765.1 Bacillota bacterium | reverse complement strand
TCGAGCTTAACGAAACGGTTTCCACGGCAGATTGTGTATTTTCCTGCAAGCCTTCAATCAGACCTGCTACCTGTCTTGTCGCCCCATTGGTCTGTTCGGCCAGCTTTCTGATCTCTTCGGCTACGACGGCAAACCCCTTTCCGGCTTCCCCTGCCCGGGCCGATTCAATGGAAGCATTCAGTGCCAGCAGATTGGTCCTTCTTGAAATTTCATTGATCAGATCCAGAATCTCTCCGATCTGTCCGGTAGTGTTCAGCAGCTGGATCATCACTTGCTGGGTTTTCTCACCAGCTACCTCTACCTGTTGAATATCTGTAATCGCTTCTTTCATGATGTTCTGGCTTTCAACCGCCGCTTTGCTGGTTTCTGAAAAAGATGCCGCCATGTCGCGGCTTCCGGTGTAAATCCCCTTTAGTGCTTCGGAAATCTCTGCGATGGTGTTGGAGGAGTCTTCCACATATCGAAGGTTTTGCTCGCAGCGTCCCAACGCGTTTGAAGCGTTCAGGGCAATATCTTCATTGGCTTTTGTCCCCTGCTCCATGTTGGATGATACATGTTCAACATTTTCAGCCAATTCCCTGGAGGCCTGCGCGGTTTTCTCAGAGAACATACGAATCTGTTCCATCATGGTTTTCTGTTGTTCCAGGTCCACCGCGTTCAGGAACATATTGTTAATCCGTCGGATGAGCATATTGAAAATGAGGTAGAGTGCAAAAAATTCCATCAAATAGCCCGCTGCCTTGGGAATATATTCTCCAAGAATGTCGGTTGTTCCTAATTCAGCTATCATTCGGTAATACCGGGAGATCAGAACACTGACCATTCCGATGGAGAAAGTAATTCTGGTGATGACGTGGTCATAATACAGCACTGATATGATACAAGGTATCAGGTATGTCAAAGTGATGTTGATATCCTTAGTGGAAGCAAGAATACCGACAATGACAGTACAGATGAATACCAGCGCATATTTTATCAGATTGGGTTTTAAATTTTTTCTGGCCATCAGGAAGGCCGGGACGAACAGAACCACGCTGATTGCAGCGGCTATCCCCAGAAATGTCATATTGATTTTGAAGAGGCCTGCCTTTGTCAGAATGTAGAATAGAGGAAAGACCACGGCAATAATCCATAAAACAATTACTGCCGATATCCGGTTTACATCTACCGTGTTTTTCATGATGAATTGATTTTTCTCCATTATCAAGTACCCCCGTTGGTTCATCATCAAGACTATCCAGTAAATTCCAGTCTACCATGTTGATTATTATATACCTCATTTTGGGATAAAATAACTATTTTTTCTGAAAAAACAATTGAAAGAAAAAAGCTGAGTATTCCAGGTGCTTCTTTACTCCTGCACCGTCTGCCCGTCATTCTCCTGATTTCCTTCCTTCACATGTATGAAATTACCACCTTCATCGATGCTGTAGGAAAATTCCCACAATACCTTTCCACCCGTTTCGCCTGCGTTATTGTCCTTCAAAGTGATGGTATCTTCGGTGATCCTGTCTATGGTAAAGTCATGATCCGAATAACCGTAAAAATAATCCAGTTCGTCAATCTCCTCCATCAGCAGAATGTTTTCATAGCTTTCGGCACCATCTGCTACGCGCAGGACGGCCGGAAGGGTGGTAAACATCGCAGTATATACGATATAGTCATCGTTCAGCCAGTCAAAATCTCTCACGACTGCGCCGATTGTATAATCCGGAACGGAATGATCCGCAGTTCTGATCGTATAATGATGACTGTCGCTGGTGATCCATTCATAGATTGCGATATACTTTCCCGAAGGGGATACTTTTCCGTTTTTCGCAAATGTGTCCCCGATGGAGGTATAACTCAAAAAATCCATATATAAGCTTTCGAAATGAATATCGGTATTGGTGTAGACAGGTTTAAGCTCTGTTTCGGTGTTGATTTTATACAGGAAACCTTCAAAATTGTTATAGATTTCAATCACTTGCGAAAGGGTGTCTACCCGAATACCATTGGAGGATATGGCATAATGGCCCCCACCATGAATAAACCCTCTGTCTTGAAAGAAACCGGATGCAGTTTCTGAAATCTCCAGCCAATCGGTCAAATAAATTTCATCCATGCACAGCGCAGTGAGGATGGTGTTTAGCATATCTTCACTGTAAGGCTTTGGAGCAGGGATAAAGCTTGCCAGCTCAACCGTTTCGGCCCCATAAAAGCCAATATAGAAGGTTTTGGTTTTATAAACCGTCATATTTCTTTCCTGAAAGCTTGGCGCTCCCAGAATCCGGACAACTTCCTCAAGGCTTGTCCCTATCGTTATGTTTTCTATAATTGCTCCCTGGAACCTTTCGGTGATAAGGTATGGCTGCTCAATTCCGTTTATCATATCTTCCGCCGTATACGGCATACCTTGAAGCAGTTCACGAATTCGCTGATTCAGGGCGAATCCGTCAAAATTGAGCTTTGGTACTGTATCCAGGCCGGCTTCCTCCCGTGAAATCAACTCAAGGGAAGAAACTGCAGCCGGTGCAGGTGTTGCTTCGGGTTGTTCAACCGGTGCTTCTGTGGGTGAAGGAAAAGCGTCCGTGCCAGACTCCGGCAAACTGTCTGGCACTGGGGTTTGAGTAGGTTGGACTTGCAGAGGCTCCGGTTCGTTCGGTTTGTCTTCATCCTGATTGAAAACCGGAGCTGTTTCATCGGGCGATTGAGTCACCGCAGCATTCAAAGTCGGCGATTGCGTCGGATTGGGCTGCATCGGTTTCGGTTCAGGCTGCGATCGATCTGTAAACAGGTATATTATGGCCCCCATGCAAACGACAAACACGATACTGGTTACAACCACGCTTATAATGAATAAGTGCTTGCTTTTGATGTTTTTCATCGTTATCCTTTGCATCCTTTCCGTATACACCCATGACCGGGCGCTTTTGTGGTTCATCGGTCTCCCATCAGATTTTCATGCGCGGCAGGACAGGCAGGGTTTAATCTCTTTCCTGTATTGTTTTTCGGCATAAGGATTTTTTGTATTTACTCAGCCTCCGAACAATTTACTGAAAAAGTCCAGACG
>JAEZBW010000703.1 GCA_023426765.1 Bacillota bacterium | reverse complement strand
GACCTGCATCTGCAAGCTCTTTTGCCTTTTCAGGTGTAATCAGGGTGCCGTTGGTGATCAGGTTCACTCTCATTTTGTTGTTTTCGGATGCATAACGAACCAGCTCGGAAAGGTCTTTACAGGTAGTGGGCTCGCCTCCGGTGAAGGAAACACTGGGAACCTCGGCCTCATACCGGATGATATCCAGGATCTTCTTAAACCCGGAGGTATCCAGCTGATCTTCATCGGTTTTCGGAGTACAGCTGCCATAACAGAACCGGCATTTGATATTACAGGTATTGGTCAGGGCAACCTCAGACAATATCGGCAGCTTGATATAGCCAAGGGTGAACTGTGTTTTATGAATGGCCGGCGTATTGTAATTCTCACACACCTCATTGTTCCACATGCGGGAGAAATCGGTGAAAAACTGTTCCAGCTGCTGCTCGGTTTCGGGGGAATCCGATCTTGCCCGGATAAAGTCCTGCACCGAACCGCCGTTCAGAATGTGGGAAATCACGCGGGCTGCGGTAGTGTTCAGCTTGAAAGCCTCATTGGGCATGCGGATCAATACATTGTCGGAAAGGCGCATATAGACATAGGGTTTAATTCTGCCAATGAACTCGTCCACCCAGGACAGCTTGTATTTTTTCACCTTGCACCTCCGCTGACGCAGGCCGAGTGACAGGCCGAATGGCAAGCCGAGTGACAAGCCGAATGACAGGCCGAATGGCAGGCATCGTGGCAGGCCGAATGGCACGCGTCGTGGCACGCAGAATGGCAGGCGAAATGGCCGGTATCCGAATCCATGACGGATTTGAACGTGATATTGTTGGTTTTGGCCGGAATAGCGGTTTCATACCGGTTATAATTATTTCTATAGGTGTGGTAATGCAGCCCGTGATGGTAGCAGTACCAATATGTCCAGCGATCCCTGTAATACATGCCGTCATCATAAACGGTTTCTTCAGTTTGCCGGTATTCTTCTTCCATGGGCTGCGCATATATTTCTTCATAATATTTCCGGGTAGCTTCCACATCGCAGTCCCAGGTCTTCTTTTGCACGCTGTCCACGAGCTTTTGCAAAATGTCTTCAAGCTCTTTTTCGTTGAACACGCCGTCTTCCGATGCGTAATACATCAATTGCTCATAATCGGTGAGGTCGGACAGATTGATCTGATCGATTCGCCTCACCATCAGCGGGGTCAGTGAAATTTCCTCCATGTATCCCTGCATGACAAGCTTAGACAGCATTGCAGACAGTATGGTCTTATAGGGCATTCCCAGGAACAGCGCCGCCTCGACGTCATCCAGGTCGGTTGCAACGGAACCGTCCTTGCGGAAGGAGGCGATTTCAAGCTTTGGCGGTTCCCAGTCATCTCTGGCCCACTGGACCGAATCAAAGGAAGCCTGTGCTTTCACCATGGAACGGTGCTTTCGGCCAACAGCCACCAGCACGACGATGATCATCAGACAGAAAAGAACGAAAAGAATCCTCCGGGAAGCCGCTTGATCCTCATAACGGTTTTCACCCCAGTCGGGATAATTGTTTTGTGGTATTTCACCACCACTTATTTCAGAAGGATCTTCAATCGTGTTTTTTGGGGGAAGGCTATACTCGAATTTTCCCAACTCATAAAAAACATCTTCAGAGATATACTGTTGGACATTGAAGTGAAACTCTGTTTCTGGATTGTCCTTGTGCAGCAATACCTGAACCCGGGGAATCGAATCCAGTGTTTCTACCCGGTAATCGATTCTGTAGTTCTCATTCATCCAGGTTTCAGTGGCGAAATCCTTTCCCAGAAGAAACTGTTCCACTTCCTCCCGAGTGCCGGATTCATCCGGGAATTCAAGGGGATAATTAATGGTGAGGGTATAATGATCCATAGGTTCATCCCATTGAACGGGAGACCAGTTGAACACGACCAGTTGTTTTCCGTCTTCGGAGGTGGTTCTTTCAAGATAGCCTGCCTTGGCCATATCGGCCACAAAACGAAGCTTGTATGTAAGGTACTCGCCGCCAAGCCTTCGGTTCCCTGCATTGACGATATCATATCTGCCCCCGCCAAGGTTATCGATTGTTATGTTGTGAGAGGTGTTGTCACCAGTAATAACCCAGGCATATCCGTTATCAAAAATCGGGTTCAGCCGATCAAATCCTTCCATCGTAAAGGCCAGCATTGTTTTGCCGGGTCTAAGATTATAGCGGATGGTGTATGTAACGATGGCCAGGCCGCTTGGCTGCAGAATCACATCGGTTTCAACAAAACCCAGATTGGCGATTTCCGAAGCGTTCACATGAAGCGCCGGAAAGAGACAGACAAACAAAACCAATAAGCATATCAATCGTTTTTTAATCATAATTCACCTTTTCTTCCCAATGAAATGACGGGAAATGCCTCCGATTGTTCCCCGCAGCTTCAGTGAGAGCGGACCGGAGATTTCATTTGCAGTTTTTCCCTGTGGCTACAAATACAGTATAGGATTTGTTCCGCGCTGTGTCAATCTTGAGTCGCTTTGCAATCAGGTTGACATCAGATTACTGCGATGGGTATACTGACTTTATGAGTCCCTGTGACGGATCTATTTGACCCATCTGTCAAATAACATCCATCCCCAGTGACTTGATATTTCGCGGAGAATAGGAGGGAACCGGCAATGGGGGAGAATGGCCTCATCGAACTAAAAGTAACCGATGATGAAGGAAAAAGGCTGGATGTGTATCTGGCTGAAAATCTGCCCGGAGTTTCCAGAAGCTATGTGCAGAAACTGATTGACGGGAACAGGATCCTGGTGGACAGCGGCCCTGCAAGGGCGAAAGCCAAAACAGTCCGCGGAATGCTGATAACGGTGGATATGCCAGAACCGGAACCTCTTGACGTTAAACCTGCAGATCTTCCCATCGATATTGTTTATGAAGACGAGGATCTTCTGGTAATCAACAAACCGAAGGACATGGTCGTTCATCCCGCACCGGGAAATCGTGACAACACGCTGGTGAACGCCCTTTTGTTCCATTGTGACGATCTTTCAGATATCAACGGAGTTATCCGGCCCGGTATTGTGCACCGAATTGACAAGGATACCACCGGGCTTTTGGCGGTTGCAAAAAATAACCATGCCCATCAGGCCCTCGCAGAACAACTGAAGGATCATAGCATGGAACGCATTTATGAAGCTATTGTGGAAGGGATCCTTCAGGAGGAGAAAGGTACGGTGGATGCACCGATAGGCCGTCATCCTGTTGATCGTAAAAAGATGGCTGTCACACCCGGTAAGGGCAGGGAGGCCGTGACCCATTTTGAGGTGCTGGCCAGGCTGAAAGGCGCCACCCATGTCCGGTGCAGGCTTGAAACCGGCAGGACTCATCAGATACGGGTGCACATGGCCTACATCAGGCATCCTGTTTACGGAGATCCATTATAT
>JAEZBW010000156.1 GCA_023426765.1 Bacillota bacterium | reverse complement strand
GTCAGCTCAAGCGCCGTAGACAAGCCGGCAAAGCCTGCTCCAACCACGATTACATCGGCGCTGACACGCCCCTCCAGCTCCGGCTGCTGATCAACCGGTCGCTCCACCCACCCGCCAAGGCTGCGAAACCGCAGCGATCCGAAATCGCTACCGGCTAGTTCGCTTCTACGGTTCATGCACTGCACTCCGGGCGGGTTCAGTTGTTGTTTCACAGCACTGTAACGCTGCACCATACTTTACGCAACGATTGTTATTTAATCACTTGTTACAACAATAAACCCTCCCCGATAGCCCAGTAGTAGCAACGAGTTACCTCGCCTGGTCGGCAGGCGCAGGGCGGGACAGGGGGGCAGTGCAGAAGGCGCGGCATGGGTATTGGCGCACCGGCGGCCAGGAAAAGCTTGGCGCTGCCGAACCGCAAGACAGGGGATGACCACAATGAAACGGCGGGGCAGCAATCATCCCCAGCGGAAGCTTTATATGTTCGCCGGCTCGCGATAGTTGACTGGAGTACCCAGCCAGCCAGCCCAGCGTTTTTCCCAATACAGGTTATGGAGCTGGGTCACTTGTTTGCCTGGCCCGGCCATGTCACCCAGCAGTTTTCCATCAACGCTGTTTATCGGCATGATGCCGCCGGCGGTCGAGGTCAGAAAGGCTTCATCGGCATCATGCAACTGATCGACGTGCACCCGTTCGACACGAGTCGGCATACCGATCTCCTGGGCAAGTTCCAGGGTGGTCTTGCGAGTAATTCCCTCCAGACAGCCACTGTCCGGAGTAAACAACGTACCGTCCTTGATCAAGAATATATTGGAACCGGGCGCCTCGGTCAGGTAACCATCCGCATCGCACAGCACAGACCAGTCACAGCCATTCTGCTTCGCCTCAACCAGCGAAAGCTTCAAATCCATCCAATGGAAGTTCTTGGCCGTCGGGTCCACCGCTTTGGGCGGTATGCGAATATATTTCTGGCTGACCATAAGGTCGATTCCGCGAGATCGCATCTCATCGTTCGCAATATAGGCGTAGGGAACGACAAAGGCGTAGAAGCAGTTGTTGTACGCGCTGAGGTCACCGCGTTTTTCCGGCGTCCGACCGCGTGTTACACACCACCAGATATAAGCCTCTTGGGTACCTGCCAGTTTGACCAGGTTGGTCAGGATTTCTGCTGTTTGTGATTTGCTATAGGGATTGTTCAGGAAAAATTTCTCACAAGCCCTTCCAAACCGGTCGAGGTGATCCTCAAGTCGAAAAATAAAGCCTTTGCTGGCGCTGACAACATCATAGGCCGCATCGGCGTGAATGAAGCCGGTATCGGTAATCGGGATCGCTGCTTCGTCTATGCTGCAATAGATGCCATTGATAAAAGCCGATCCATGAGCATATTTCGGATCGTGCTCCAGCCGGATATGAGCTGGATCGTTCTGCATAATATGCTCAGCTTGAATAATTTCCACGGTAGACCCTCACTGTTTATTTCCAGTTAAAATCAAGTGCGGCGTGACGCCCTCTCTCCGTCCGTGCCAATCGAGCAATGCCAATTGCCCTGGAGAGAAGGCGTCGCAACGAGCCGAGACACGCCCCTCTCCCCTGGGCTACGCCTTCCTGGAACCGTCGGTACATTGGGGGCTTTCCGCCGGTCTCATGATCCAGCGTCCGCCGATCTCCATTTCCCCAGACCTTCCTAGAATCCTTTCCCTACTTCCGTGAACGAGGGCATGTCGAGGAGGTCGCGCGGCTCTCGCATCTGGCCATCGATTTCCACCCAACCCAGAAGTGTCTGGCTGGCACCCCAGCCGAGCAGACGCTGCAGCTCTTCCGGCAGTTGGCGGACGCGATCAATCGGAATGGAGAGGAGGTGGTTCTCTTCCGAGCGCAGGAATGCCAGGTCATAGGCCATGGAGAGCCCCGTCCGCGGACGATCCGACTTGTTGGCACCACCACCGTGATAAACCGAGCCCATCCATAGAAGTGCCGAGCCGGCCGCCATTTCTGCCGGGACGGTTTCTTCCTGAGTTGGCATTCGCTCATCGTCCCATGTGTGACTGCCAGGGATGACACGGGTAGCCCCGTTCTCTTCGGTGAAGTCGGAAATGGCCAGCATTATTTGCAGCCTGGCCTCGCGGCCGTACTGCGGATGACGCCAGAGCGACGTGGCATCGTCGCGATGCAGAGGCTGCAAGCCTTGTCCCGGACAGATCTGGATAGCCTGGGTGAAGCTGAGTTGAATATTGGGCGCAACCTCGACACGCTCACTTCCGCTCCATACATGGGTCGGGGTTTGCAGGATTCTCTTCGCCGATTCGATAAAGAGTGGATTCAGCGCAACACTCACTGCCGCATCGCTTCGCGCGATCAGGCGGGCGACACGTCGAGTTTGCGTACCTGCAAAATAGGCATCCTCACCATAAGGCGTTTCATTCAGATAGCTGTCGAGCTCTCCGCGAAGAGCTTCCAGATCATGGCCTGAAATAAAGTTGGAAATGATCACACCGCCATCACG
>JAEZBW010000148.1 GCA_023426765.1 Bacillota bacterium | reverse complement strand
CGCTTTGATGATTGTTTTCAACAACCGTGACCTGAGGCTTCGGAATGGCTGCTCACCGCTTACTGCCACCAGTATAAACCTGCAGTTTGTACTGGCGAACCTGACGTTTACGTTTGCCTCGTGGGTGGTTATGATTCTGCTGTGCCTGGCTATTAACTTCAAAAACAGCTTTAACCAGAATACACCTTACTTCGTACTGAACTCTTTGGTTTTTGCTATCTGCTGCACTGGTATCAGTTATTTGATTGGAAATCTTGTAAAAGGGCCAAGTGCCATATCGGCGGTATGCAACGTGGTCGCCCTTGGCCTCAGCTTTATCAGCGGCGCTTTTGTTCCGCAGGATCTGCTGGGAGGACCGGTGCTGAAAATTGCGAGCTTCGCTCCGACTTACTGGTTTGTAAAAGCTAACAATACCATTGCCGGATTATCCCAGTTTGATTATGCACACCTGAAGCCGGTTTTGTCCGATATGCTGATTGTGGTCTGCTTCGCTGTTGCTTTCTTTGCAGTCGCACTGGTGGTCGGAAAGAAACGCAGATATGCCTGAGTTAATAGAAATTATCAACAATGACGAAAGTCCCCGTGACAGGGGACTTTTGTTCATGTTGAAATTCACTTGCCAGTGAAGCGACAGCACAGGCTTATGCCTGTTTGTCATAATTCTCTTTGATACTTGTTCGTAAAAACCATAACTATCAGATAATACGCGGGAACCAGCATCACGACCAGCAAAGTGAACCATAATGGCAATGAGATTAGAATTGTGACGTATGTGAGTGCAACAATAACCCATTGCATAATATCTGCAGCTTTTGCCTTTGCCTGATTGCGAATCATGATGTTTCTCTCATCCTTTAGTTCAATAACATTTTGCTTTTGATACTCGGGATGCTTCTGTAAATAGAGCATATTGAACAATAGTGATATATTGCAGGAAAAAACTCCCGCACCGATCCCAATCATGATCCCGGAGATCTTTTTTATTTCCACAAAAAAGCCTGCAATTAAGAGGCAAAAGGCCAAAATGGCCAAAACAATGTACAGGGACATTTTTTTATTCATTGATTTTCCTCCTCATAAATGAAAATTTCTTCAATGCTCATTCCAAAATAACGTGCAATTTTAAAAGCCAAAGTTATGGAGGGATTATACCTTCCGTTTTCCAGTGATCCAATCGTCTGCCTGGATACCTCTAAAATTGCTGCCAAATCTTCCTGCTTGATGCCACGCTGTTTGCGTAGTTCTTCCAGTCTGTTTTTCATAATTACCTCATCCCGTTCTTAATGGAAAGTTTGCTTTCCATTCTTAGGATATCACGCTTATCAGCGAATGTCAAGCAAACTTTCCATGATAGGGAGTAACTTTATTCTATACCCAATCTGGTAAGGAGGGACATAACTTTACTTTGTAATGTTCAGGATTCTCTGGAACTTTATGTTGTATTATTCGTCTAAACCCAAATAGTAATCTATAAAGGGGTAAAAGCAATGAAGACTGGATTGACGAATAGGTTGAAAAAGGCTGTCACCGTTATTGTCATACTTTTGTTTTTCTCTCCCACCCTTCATCTTGCTGCCAATGATGGCGTTCTGGGGATCACCCCCGAGGGAGTGTATCCGATTACACAATCCGATATTTCAATGGAATCGGAAGAAATCATCATCAAAATGACAGGCTATAGTGAAGCGGAAGTGTCATGCCGGTTTGAATTTAAAAACCATGGTGATGCGCAGACAGTTTTAATGGGCTTCCCGGCAAGGTTGGATGAGGAAATAGACGATCTTACTCCCGAAGAAGCCATTACCGTGAGGGGTTTTACCGCCCGGGATGAGAAGGGTGATCTGCCGGTTACTCTGATAGATACGATTCCAAACCCGCCTATGAATAAAGTGAGTGGTATGGAAATATATACAAAGTGGTACAGCTTCTCGGTGGATTTTAATAAGAACGGAAAGAAAACACTGTATCATACGTATAAAGTTTCTTTTTCACATTACTCGACAGGTGATATATTCGCGGGATATGTACTGGAGACCGGTTCGCTCTGGTATGGTACCATCGGTCACTCAAAAGTGGTTTTTGACCTGGGTGAGCATCCGGTTTATTCTGTCACAGAGGTTTATCCCAATAATTTTTTCAAGCTTGAGGGAAACAAGCTTATCTTTGAAAGAACCAATTTCAAGCCAACGTATAATCTATCTGTTACGATCAACGGGTATCATTATTCTGAGGATTGGATTAAGATGCTGGAGGAGTCGGGAAATATCGAAGAACTGGATGAGATACAAAAGAGAATTGAATTTTTTTCAACCAAACCTGAAGATATCCGGAAAAACAGCCCTGTATACCTGCAGCAATATGAGGGGTTGATAACAAAAGACCAGGTGAAAGCGCTGTTTATTAAAAGTGCGCTGGGCTTGCCGGATGGAAGTGAAAAACCGCAAATCATTGATTGTGATGTCACCGAGGAATTGCTTGGGCACTGGAGATTTCTGATCCGTGGAACTGATCCGGATATGGATATCGTATCCTGTCATGCGGAAATTAACGGACTGAATGAATATCGATACATTTCAGATGATTATCAGCATGGAACAGTGAATTATTCTCATGCTGAAAAATGCTTTCACGGCAGAGGTTATTTGATTACAGCTGAAAGCAAACCCTTCAGCATAACCTATATCATGACCGACGCGGCAGGAAACACCGATACGGAAACCATCATTCTGAATGCGAGAACTTATGAGCCTGCGCCAACCGGAATACCGGAAGCGGGTGAAATAAACCTTCCGGATGCAGCAGCAGATGAAGGCTATCAAGATGAGAAACCCGGTACCGGTGGTAATGGGATCATTCCTGCAAGCCAAACAAATGAAGGAGCAGAGAATAAAATAACAGTAACCCGGGGCAGGTTAATTCACACAGAGGAAGAAATCGTACCAATGCTTGTTGTGGGCGCAGTAATTGTTCTGGTTGCATTTCTTGTGATGGTTATTGTTTTCCTGTTGAAAAAAAGAAACCCGGGATACCTCCTCTTTATTGGACAGATCGCATGCCTTGCAATTGGCCTGTACGAGGTTGTCAGGCTTCTGACAATGACGGATGAAGGAACAACTATGGCTTCGGAAAACATATCGCTGGGAATTGGCCTGACTGCTGTCGCCTGGGCCATCAGTATGCTTTTTATGGCTGGCGGCATTATACTTACCGGAAAAAACAGCAGGGAAACTAAACCGACTTGAAATCTGGAGACCTTTGCTCCCTCATATGATGTTCATAATATAATGTACTTGCCCTGAATACCCTGTACATACACTCCCCTTATTAATGGGTGACGTACTCCCACCACCTAAGAGGTGGGGGCTTCTTGGGACGTATCGGCTAACGCCGATATAATTACCAAGCTATCCCCATTCGTCCAATGGTTCTCGATATTTTATGTTATCCCGAGTATACGACAACCCTCAATTTTGATATTGATGGCTGCGTTTTTATCGCGATCCTGTATGGTGTTACATTTCTTGCATATCCATTCCCGGTCGGATAAAGTCAGTTCCTCGTTCTTTTCTCCGCATACATGGCATGTCTTGCTGGATGGATACCATTTATCTATCACAACCAGCGGTTTACCCTGTTCCGCCAGCTTATACACCAGAAAAGTCTTGAACATTCCATATCCGTTATCATTTGTTGACTTTGCAAGATGTAAGCCCTGTGCCATCCCTCTCATGTTCAGATCTTCTATTGCAACTGCGTCATAAGCATTGGCTATCTGCCTTGACCGCTTGTGCAGGAAGTCTTTTCTCTGATTCGCAACCTTTTCATGAAGTCGGGCTACTTTCAGTCTTTGTTTCTTCCAGTTTTCTCCTCCTTTCTTCCTTCTGGATAGTATTCGCTGCGCTTTCTTCAGCTTTTCCTCAGCCTGACGGTAAAACCTGGGGTAATCGGGACTGTTCGATTCACTGTCGACATACAGTGTTGTTGATGAATAGTCCAGACCCAATACTTTTTCTGCTTTTGGTATTACCAGTTCTATCTGTTCTTCATACTCCACCAATATGGAGATATGAAACTTCCCTGTTGCTGTTTCACTGATCGTTGCTGATTTAATAATTGCATTATCAGGTATCCTTCTGTGGAACTTAACCTTAACGTCCTTCAACTTTGGCAGTCGTATGGTCTTATCATCTATGATCCGTATTGTTCCCTTTTGGTTGTTGGTTGTATAGGCTTTTCGTGAATGATGCTTGCTTTTGAATTGTGGAAACCCATAGGATGGATTATGGAAGAAGTTTTTATAGGCTGTATTCAGGTTGAGTTGAGCATTGGCCAGAGCAAGACTGTCTACTTCCTTCAGCCATTCGAACTGTTCCTTATAATCAGCAGGCATGGTGTATTTCTGCTTTCTGAGGGTTTCCTTATCGTCCTTGTACAGGTCATAAACAGCCATTCTGTCCTCAAGCATCTTGTTGTAGATGAACCGTACACAGCCAAAGGTTTTTTCAATCAGAACACTTTGTTTCTTATTCGGATAAAGTCTGAATTTGAAAGCCTTATTCACGATCTTTCACCCTGGCTTTCTATGTATTGTTTTATTACCTCTATCGGTGCACCGCCTGTCGTTAACAAGCAGAAGCTCCTTGACCAGAAATACTCTTTCCAAAGTTTTTGCTTTATTTCCGGATATTCCTTTTTTATAAGGCGGGAGGATGCACTTTTATATGCATTGATGAATTTGGACAGTTCACTGTTAGGATGAGCCTTGAATAAAATATGAACATGATCACAATCATGATTCCATTCCTGTAAGGTGATATTGTAATTGGAGGCTATGTACTCGAACATCTCTCTTAACCTGTTTGAAAGTACATCATCTATTACCTTTTTTCGATATTTGGTAACAAGAATAAGATGATAAAACATAATGAACACTGAATGATTGTT
>JAEZBW010000537.1 GCA_023426765.1 Bacillota bacterium | reverse complement strand
CATCCGTGCTCTCAAGCGAACCCGTTATCTTGTCGGTTTTGGAGATGATACTCATGACCATAACCGATATAATCGCGCCTGTGGAAGCTATCGCGACCAACCCGAAGCTGTCCTTTTCAGAGGACTTACTGTCCTTTTTCAGCTTTGAAACGCCTATGGCAAGGGCCAGGATGAATGGAACCGTCAGTGCTCCCGTCGTAGCCCCTGAAGCATCAAAGGCTATCGCCATGAACTCCGGGGAGGTAAAAAGGGCCAGTACAAGAATGCCACCATATACAACCGATAAAATTTTATACAGGGGTATGTTATAAACAATTCTGGCAAGACCCAGCGAAAGCATTGCAGCAATGCCCACTGAAACTACAACAACAATGATGTTTTTAGGAATCAGGCCCGATGAAACAGCGTCTACCTGTCCTGCCAGGATATGTAGATCAGGCTCGGCAATCGAAATAAAAAAGCCCAGAATCAATCCGGCAATGACAACAATTTTGATTTTATTGGATTTAACAATTGCGGCTCCCATCATATTTCCAATCGGGGTAATCCCAACATCTACTCCAAGCAGAAAGATCGTCAGTCCCACGATGATTAATAGCGCACCGATGAGAAACCGAACCATTAGCAGCGTATCGATCGGTGTCAGGGTAAAATGCAAAAGAACAACGAGAACAGTAATGGGTAATACGGAGTATAGTACTTCCTTCAGTTTTAACAGGATTACACTCAACCCATCACCTCCTTTTCCAATTTTTTATAGTGTGCTGACGGTAGTTTTTTGGGGGTTCACTTTTTTATACCTTTGCTGGTGCGATGATGTTTTCTCATCCACGAGCACACTCCCGCCCGTCTTCTGAATATGGTTCAGGAATAAAGTTCCCAAAAGCAATCTGTCCTTCACGGCAATTCTGTTCCAGACATAACCCTTGAAGAGGTCTTTCACCAGGAAAATCTCTCCATCTGCCAAATTTCCGGTTTCCTGAATTGCCACTTCCAGCAGTTCATTCACATCATGCATAAAACACTCTCCAACACACTAATATTAACAACATTGTTAACACTATTGTTAACAGTATTGTATAAAACCTGTGTTCAAAAGTCAACGACAAAACTTCACTGTTTTGAATGAATCGATGTGCGTAATAGCAAAGCATTTTCGAGATCCCCTTTGGCAAGATAATAGTTCATCAGGCCAAATCTTGCTCCGGAGTAGTTATTATCAAACTGATAAATTGGTTCCGGCACCGGAAAAATCCGGAGTGAAATTGATAACCCGGGAAAATTCAGTCTTCTCTTCCACCCGATCGATGGTTTTCTGAGCACGGTTTAATAGGGAAACTTATTGAACCATACCCCAAACCGATACGGAAATTTAAAACGAGGTACTTCACAATAAAGTGCCTCGTTTGCGTCTTCTCTTGATCTGTTAAGTTATTCTGCTGACTTTCATGCATTGACCCAATTCTCGAGCACAAGTCCTTCAACTCGCTCAAATTCACGGACATTATTAGTGACGATAATAAGTCCTTTAGCTTTCGCATGTGCTGCAATCAGCATATCCATAGCTCCAATCAGACCGGCAGAAGCGGTACGGCATCGAAAGAATGTTCTGCATCAGGGGCTTCGTTCTTGCCCTTGGCGACATCACGGCTATTCCATGCGGTAAAGGGTTATATCAATCTCGTCACCATCCATGATGATGACGTTAAAATCGAACAGGAAGATCTTATATTGCTCCCCGGTGTTCTCAGACTCGGCATAGAAAAAGCTATCACTCTTTTTATCAGGAAACAGGGAACCGCCGTCTGCCTCCGCAGGCTCTTCACCGGGTGAACGATCAAAACGGTACCATTGTCCATCCTCAGTAAAGGAAAAATAATAAGGCGCACTCAAATCTTCATCCGGATACCACCAGCCGACTAATTCCGAATAATCCGTATCTTCCGGATGATCATAATCCGGTCCGCTATAGGGGAGATTGTTTTCATCGTCGTCTCCAGCGGGATCAGCCTCGCCATTACCATCAAAGAGATCGCCACGGCCTCCCTCATCAATCAGATCACCACGGCCTCCCTCATCAATCAGATCACCTCGTCCTTCCCTCTCGTCCTTCCCATTACAGGCAGTCATGCAAACCAGCATCAGTGCAATCAAAAAAAATGACATCATTTTCTTCATAGCAAATACTCCTTTCAGGTCTCTGTCACCGTTTCATTCTTCGCAGGACAATTTTTCAGCTGTCGTGGGTATGGCGGAAATCACTCTGTTTTGCTTTCTCGGTGCTTCAATGATCTCAAAAATTTCATTGTGGGACAGCTCCACATCTCCAAACCTGACGAACATTCCATTGGTCACGGCGGAGCGCCAAACCGCTTCATCCTTCAGCGGACGAAAGCGCAGGCATTCAATATAATCAGACAGATCCAGAAGGACACGGCTTCCTGACACAAAATCCACCTGCAGGACATAGTTTTCCAGTGGTTTAATCTCTGAAATGACCTTATTTTTCATGGTATCCCTCCCTTTGCTCATACAAAAAATCCCACTGTATTCTTTTTACAGTGGGATAAATGTTTTGTCATGAGACCAAAGTCCTTATTTCCTATCCGATTGCAATAGTTCCATCAGGGCTGACTGTTTCTGACGTGCGGTGCCTGTAAGCCCGAGCTTGTCAAAGATGCGGGTAATGTAATTTTTCACGGTATGTTCAGAGAGATACAACTCTTCGCTGATCTCTTTCCTGGTAAGTCCCTGTACCGCCAGGCGAGCCACGGCCAACTCCCGTTCGCTCAGACCGAAATCAGCAGAGGGTGCTGCTGATCGCTTTTTCATGGCTTCAGAAATCGCGTCTGCCAGTTCGAGAATCTTCTGTATCTGCTTCGGATATTCATTCCGCAGGGAGCCCAGCAAGTCATTCAGATATACACCGTTTTCCGCAAAGGGTAAGAGGATTCCATCCGGTGCGGCAAGGTTCATCGCACTGTGAAGCTCCGCCAGCGCTTCCCCCCGCTGATTCAGCATTTCATAAGCTGCGGCAGTCTGAATATGAAGATAGATCGTGCAAAGCAGAAAATGTGCATTTTGGCTTTTCTCCGCCAGGGTTTCCTTCCGTGCGACCACCTGGCTCCATTTCTTCTGCATCAGTAAAGCCTGGCCTGCGATGATATGAAAAATTGGGAGAACCAGAGGGAACACCCGCAGGGGGGCATTTTCCTCCTGCCAGACCCATTGCAGCTCCGGCGGATTCTGTCCGAGCAGGGTGCACAGCCAGCTTTCTGCCATCTCGAGGGTTGCCACCAACCGATACTGCCGTGCTTCAACCAATTCGTCCCTCAGCGGTGTGAAGAAAGAAAGCGGATCGGTGTTCGGCTGATACAGGGCTATCCTGGCTGCGAGAAATTCGGCGGCAATCATCATGCTGTATTCATTCCTGGCCCGTACTTCTCTGATAGCACGCTGGTAATTGATTTCCGCATTCAGCAGATCGCCCCGCATCAGGTCGGTCTCCCCTTGCATAATGTAGATCGCACCGCTGCCGTGCCCATGCGATATTCTGTAATAGATCGGCATACATTCCCGCATTTCTTCGTTTTCCCGATCGAGGTTCCCCGCCTTGCTGTGGTAAAGAAAAAGGACGGATGGTGAACCCTGCGTCCAGGGGTTTCTATGCGGGGTGCTGAGCGCACGGATTTTTCGATGATATTCACTCATGCCGGAGATGTTGTTAAATTTCAGAAATGAGAGCCGCAGCAGCACCTCGCCCTCCAATTGCTCCCGTTCCGCTGCCGACAGCGTGGTATCCTGTGCCATACTTTGGTTAAACAGTTCATACAATGCCATCATTTTGGGGATCTCACGGGCGTAAAAGAAGTCCAGCATAAATACCATGATGGCTGCAGGATAGCGCTGCAGCTCTTCTTTCGGGCAGGCCTCATACCACCGCTTTACGTCCGGTAAGCGCTCCGGGCCGAAGCTAAGCCCGTGATCTTTTCCCATCACTTCCAGCAGACTGCACCAGTCGCCCGCCCGCTCAAAGTGGACTGCTGCATAAAAATAGTCTTTCATATTCGCAAGCCACCGGGCAAATCTTTTTTCATAGATGGCCTGCTCTGATTTCGGAAGCATATTAAAACGCCGATACATCGATTCCCTCAGCATATGATGAAAACGATACGTTTTTGTATCTGCAAGGAAGCGTACAAAGGTGTTGGTTTTTATCAGTGACGCAACGATCCCGGCTGCATCGTCAATTTCCGTCATATATCTGGCCTGCTCCACTGTAAATTCATCTGCCAGGCACATGACTTCGAGAAACACCTGCGTCCTCTTATCAAGAGGCACAATCAGCGAACCGTTTATCAGCTCATAAATGTCTTCGCTTACAGAAAGCAGTCTGCCGGTCTCCGAATAAAATTTCAGGTTCAGGTAAACGGCGGAGAACCAACCTTCACTAAGCTTTTCCAGCTCCGCAAGCTCTTTTTCGCCGACAGGTACTCCGCATCGGCGTGCATATACTGAAAGCTCCGTGGGATTCAGCTGTAAATCATGGATGGTGATCGTGTGCAGGCGATTACCCAGACGCAGTTCACTGCCGCGGGGCAGGAACGAGCCGCGGGAAGCGACGATGATATGTAAATTATCAACGGGAATATTGCACAGTGCAAGCAACAGTTCTGTTACCTGGCTGTCATTCATCAAATGGTAATCGTCGATGAAAAGGAAAAACTGTTCGGTACGATCATACAGGTATTCCGCCACAGCTTGTACAAACAGCCCGATGGCTGTTTTCCCGACGGGAAATTCCAGTTGACCGATCTGTTTTCCAAATTCCGTATCATGAAACGCCGTACGAAAGCTTTTCCAGAATAAACTGATATCGTCGGAATAAATATTCACGCGGAAGAACTGGTCTCCCTGTACCTGGCGGTATTTCAGATACCAATAAACCGCGGTGGTCTTTCCGTAGCCCATGGGGGCGATGATCGCAGTGAGCATGCTTTCTCCGATACGCCGCAGGCATTCCTGCATACGTTCCGATATATAAATGGCATTAATATCTTCTTTGTATCTCGGCATGATTACCCTCACTCCGCCTCATCCAGTTTTGAATTAACATAACATATTCACTTAATTCCATTTCCTATCATACCAAGAAAAAATAACAGTGACAAATGTTAACATAAAATCACTGCTAATTCTTCATATCGCTTGTTACTATTCACACCCCAGCAGAGTTATTTTTCTGTCATCGCACCGGGCGTCTGCTTTCTTGAAAGTAAATAACTACGGCAAGTACCAAAAACAGAATATTGAATATGAAAGTGATTAGACTTGCGGGAATCGGAAGAATTCCGACATTGGCAATGACTCCGCAGAGGATAACCATAAGCATGCCGCCCAGCATTCCAATCATACTCATCAAGCTTCCCTTAACAAGGTGTGTCACATCCTGCCAGTCATAAAAAGCCATTCTGTTTCCAATAAAAATACCGGCAGCTGCTGTGAACAGGGAAAAGCTCAGCGGTGTCAGGAACAGCAATACTGTCCCAACAAACCCTGTTTTCAGCGAAATACTGAACAGCAGCGAGCAGATCAGCGAGGTTGGGACGGTAAAGGTCAGGTTGGTCAGCAAATAACTGTCATACAGCGTTTTCGGCGGTATCGGCAGGGATTTGATCAACCAGACATTCTTCCCTTCCAATGCCAGAGAAACAGCAGACGTATTGGTCATGCTGATCATGGCCGCAATAACATAGCAGGCCACATTTTCCGCATAGAACATGAACTCCGGCATTTCAAGGCTTAGCATAAGCTTTTCTGGCCCTACTACCAACAGGGCTGCAGCCAATAGCACAGCAAGGATACATCCAACCAGCAGATTGGTGGCACATATCGTAGATTTCAGAATTCGCAGAATCGTTTTTTTGTACAGTGCAAAACGCATGCTTCCCTGCTGCAGGGTTTCCAGCTTGTAATCAGCCCTGTTGATGTGAGAAGTTAAAGCTGTATTAATCTGCTTGTACTTTATGGACAGTACGAGAACAAAAAACGCATACCACCCAACAGAGATTCCTGCAAATAGCAGAAAGGACAGCAGATTGCCGCCTGCAATTCCTTCGGAAAAAAGCTTTGCGGGAGGATATATCCTGTTCATGGTATCATTGATAGCCGGTGCCAGCGCTGAAAAAGCTTCCTGATTGATGTTTCCGGTTTGTGCATCAAACAATTGTCCGGGGCCGGTTTCCCCCGAGGTCATGGTCATGGGAAGTATCATGATTGCGATGATCATGATGATGGAAAGAATCGTAGCCATACCGCTTGCATATCGGAATTTGGATGAAATCGCGGTGATCACCGCTCCTAAAACAGCAGCCAGTGTGGTTGGAATCAGGCAGGTTAAAAACAGCCCTGCTAGCCAAAGCAAATAAAAACTGAAAGACGGCTTTGCAAAAAGAGCATAAACAATCCCCATTGGAACCATTACGACAAGCGTAAAAAAGGTATTCCACAGATACATGTTTAAAAATCGGCTGTTAATGATGGTTCTGACCGGAATCGGCAGAGACATGATCCTGTCATAATCCTTAAAGCCAAACAGCTCTCCGTTTGTCTTGAACATCGTGAAGAATACGGTCATCAGGCTGCTGATGACCAATGCAATCCCGGGGATTAATTCCTCCAGCCCCATATAGGCGTAGCCATAAGCCATACCGCCGCAGTAAAAGGCAGCCGTGACGAGGCAAATCAGAATAGCCACGGTGGTTACAATTTTATTGGTTCTTTTCCGTTTATCCTTTTCATACCGAAAAACATTGATACCAAGCTGGGCTGACAGTCGGTTTTTCACCAGAAGCCAGCATAAGCCTTGGGCTTTTATGTTCATCTTGTTCATATCAGTCACCTCGCTGGATTCCCTCATGCTTCATGGTTTACAATCTCCATGAAGATTTCTTCCAGAGATCCGCCTTCCTTTTCCCGCAGCAAAGCTTCCATGGTACCTGCAAATGCAAGTTTACCATGATGAATCATCGCTACCTTGTTACACAGCTTTTCCGCAACATCCAGTACATGCGTTGAGAAGAAAATTGCACTACCTGCTGAACAGAGCTCATTCATGATTTTTTTCAGCACTACCGCTGCTTTTGGATCCAGGCCGACAAACGGTTCATCAAGCACCAGCAGCTTTGGATCATGAATGACTGCGGAAATAATGGCCAGTTTCTGCTTCATGCCATGGGAATAGGAGGAGATTAAGTCTCCAAGATCCCCCGTAATTTCAAAGGCATCGGCGGTTTTTTTAATTTTCTCCTCACGGATGGCCGCGGGGATTCCAAAAACATCGGAAATGAAATTCAAGTATTGAATGCCTGTCAGGTGTTCATACAAATCCGGGTTGTCCGGTATGTATGCGGTAACCTTCTTGCAGGCCAGTGGTTCCTCTTTTACAGGATGACCGTCGATCCGGATTTCACCCTGTTCGAAGTCGAGGACTCCAACCACAGCCTTGATAGTAGTGCTCTTCCCCGCTCCGTTGTGGCCGATAAAGCCAAAAATATCACCTGCTTCAACCTGCAGGCTGAGGTTATCGACGGCCTTTTTACCGCCTTTATAGGTTTTGCTTAAATTTTGAATGGTCAGCATTTCACTCATCCTTCCAATATCGTCATTCCATAGCTTTGAATATTCCATACCGGGCTTATCATCCTGATTCCGGATAAATATCACCTTCGAAAATTGATCTGCATCTGTTTCTTTAACAGCTGATATTCTTCCATCTCAAACAGAATGGATAATGCAGGGTTTTCAAAAATTTTCAGAATATCAGCAATGATTAGCTTTTCATTCCTTACCGGAGCAGCCCCCAAAGCCAGTTCATTATACCACTGGTCAACCTTTGAAAAAAAGCTGTCTCCATGCAGCATGACTCCATGCTTAATCATGTAAGTGCTGCAGCTTGCGAACTTTTTCAGTTCCTCGAGGGCTTCTGATTTTCTTTGCTGCAGGCAATAAAAGACTGCCGCCTGGTAATAAATTGAAAGAGCCGTATTGCTTTGGAGCTTATCTGCTTCAAAAATTTGTATGAGCCTCTCCAATCTTTGAATAATTTTTTCAGCCAGTTCCGGGTTTTGTAAATGCATCGATAAGTACTGGGATCCGGTGGAGAGAATTCCTGCCAAATGCATGAGCATACTGATCTGTGTTATGGTTTCTGCCTTTTCCGCTTCTCCATTCATCAGATAGGCCTGAATCAACAAACCATCGCTTTGTCTTGTCAGTCTTTTCGGATCCAACAATTCTTCCAGGCTATGAATGGCGTCCTGTGTTTCCTTCAGCTGAAGCTGCGCTATTGCCTTCAGAACAGCTGCGTCACCGGTAAGAATGGTTTGTTCGCTTTCCGAGATAATCCTGTTGCATAAGTTCACAATATCCTGCAGGATTTTCTTCTGTCTGCCCTCATCATGGGTCATGTTCAGATGATTCACCCAAAGAATCACGATTTGCAGCAGCAATGGATAGCAGGAGTAATACTCCCTGACCAGTTCATTCGTCTTTGTCATCACCTGTTCAAAAGGAAGATTGGCGAAATCTGAAGCCAGCTGATGATAACATTCCTTAATTTTTTCTTTGGGCATCTGAGCCTGGTAACCCATCAGCTGATCGATGCTGATATTAAAATAGGATGCCAGCTTCGGCAAAAGGGTGATATCCGGATAACTCTGCCCATTCTCCCACTTGGAGACTGAAGCCTTGGTCACCCCAAGGAACTCTGCAAGCTCATCCTGCGTGATTTTGCATTGATGTCTGTGTTCGGCGATATTTACCGCCAGCAGTAATTGCTTCAACGTTCCCACCTTCCTTTACAGAGTGCTGCTGCCATTCATCCTGGAATCAGCAGGGTTTTGCTTTTACCGGAAACTAAACTCCGCAAAGCAAAATTGTTGCTTTTCTACATCCATAATATATCGCAAACAGTTGATAACAACAAGAGAGACATGGTTAACTTTCGGAAATAAAATCAACCAAATGGAAACTTTCGTACAAGATGCTACGTTGAAAGATGTGTTCTCAGGTTCTTGTGCAGGCCGGGTTCAGGGCTTTAGGCCGGCTCTAGCCCTGGTATACTGACATAACCTTCGCTTCTACATAACCAAATTCAAATTCATGACCAAATTCACTGCTGCCCATACGTACAACACCGGCAAGCAGTCTGCAGAACTTAGCCAGATCATACTCATGTCCGGTTATCGACAGGATTTTATGTCCTTTTACCAGTAAGTCTGCCGCATTATATACCTCAAAACCATTATGAATCATTGCAAAAGTTTGACCCTCTAACAGAATATATGTACATGGTTCATACGACGTTGATGTCAGTTCAAATTCACAACCATCTACCTCAAGGAACAGAGCAGCCTTGCCTTCTTTACGAAGTACCACACCATCATCATTATAAAGTTCAATGATGTTCATAATATCACCCAATCTTTCATGAAGTTCTTGTCTTTTTCTGCATTCTTCTTGGTTATCTATCCCACGATTAAGTGAAATAGCATTCTCCATGAGCAAGGGGACAGGTTCCTGTTCCCTTAACGGGCGAAGAAACTGTCCCCCTTGCTTGCCTGGCTAACGGGTCATCAGATTATACAATACCTGTGCCATTTCTGCTCTTGTGGTTGTATCGAGCGGCATCAGTTTTCCATTGTTTCCTTTGATAATACCTGTTTCGGCCAGCAGCGTCATTGCCTCTTTTGCCCAGGATTCGATTAACTCTGCGTCGGTGAAGCTGTCAAGGGTTCCTTCCAGGCTGTTCGTTTCCGAAGGCAATTGTCCGATAGCCTTCAATGCGTTATACAGCAGTGTAAACATTTCCTGGCGGGTTATTTCGTTTTCAGGAGCAAACAGGTTATTGCCCACGCCTTTTGATATGCCAAGCCGTTTTGCTTCTGCCAGATAGCCTGTATACCAGGTGTCCCCGCTATCTGAGAAGTTATCTGTTGCGTTGAAGTCCGGGGCAATACCATAAGCCCGCATGATCAGGGTGATTGCCTGTGCTCTGTTTAATCTGCTGTTGGGGCTGAACAGGCCGTTGTCCGTTCCGTTCGTGATCTCCCTGGCTGCGATATGGCTTACTGCTTTGTTATACCAGGCATTCCCGGGCACGTCACTGAAATGTACAGGGTTATAGGCTACAGCAAAATTACTGAAATGGGTGGTCGTGAAACCGACTTCTCCGGTGGACGGATCGTAAAATCCATCAGGTATGGTGATGACATTCCCCCTGCTATCGATATACCATACCACAATACTTTCTGTTTTTTCTTCCTCTCCAGCAGCGGGTGTATATGGAATGGATACTGTTACAGGAGCGGCAGAATTGCTCCAGTCTACCTCCATACCGTCCAGGGTCAGGGTAAGCTGCAGGATCGGTCTGGATCCAATCGCTGCCCGTACTGTTTCAGGCAGGGTTGATGGATCACCGGCCGCGATGGTGATGCCTGCGGTTTTTCCTTCAAAGCCTTCCATGTTCATCAGCATGCCCGACGGGATTGTGATGCTGCCCAGCGGGGAAACAATGGTCATGGAGGCTGAACCCGATACTGCCAATACCTCTGCCGGTATTTGGAGGGTATAGGTATTCACTCCGGGAATCTCCGGGATTTGGAGAACAATATTCTGATCCCCTGTAAAGATTGCTACCGCTGCCTCTGCTGCATCAATCACTGCCCTCTGGTTTTCTACCCGCAGATCCACTGCTTTATCCATGCCGCTGATGCTGATCTGCGCCGGATAGGGCTGCGTCGTTGGGGTTGGTGTCAGGGCTGGTGTCGGTCCGTGGGCGGGAGCCGGTGTGGGGGTTGGCGTTGGCGTAGGAGTAGGCGTTGGCTCAGGCTGACCACCACCATTGTCATCTCCGTCTCCCTCGCTGTCACCGGTGGTAAAGGTCAGCACATAATCCTCATTCTGGGATTCTCCGCGGCTGTTCCTCACCGCACCCACGGGTATCTGCACAGTATAGATGGTTTCCCTGTTCAGATTTCCGGAGGTTTTCAGCGTCAGGATTTCCCCGCTTATGGTTATGGACGCAGGTATTTGCTCATCATCATCGCTATATAGGGCAATCTCTGCGAAATAAGGCCCCTCCTGAATGCTCTGGTTGTACTTCAGGCGGATTTCCGTGTTGATATCCACATTCTCCATGTACGCCCCGGGGTATGCGAAGATGATTTCCGGATTAGCGGTCATGGTTGTGAAGCTGTATGCCTTATCCTCTGTCAGGGAATGGCCGTAGGCATCCCCCAGTGCATCCTCAGGAATGAAGAGGGTATATTCGGTTCCATGAACCAGCAGGTCTGTGGGGCGAAGAATCAGCACATTTCCTTCAATGCTCTTTTGGACCTCTGCTTCAATCAGGAACTCATCCACAAGCCTGATGCTGTTAAAGCCCCTACCGGCTTCAATGTTCATATTGAAGGCAAGGACAAGATCAGCAGCAGGGTCCACCTGCTTGTCACCTGGGCCGGGACTGACAGATTGAATATCCATTGCAGCGGGAACCAGTGAAAAGCTTCGGCTGTTGTTTCCGGTGAATTCCTCCTCCACTCCCTCGGGAGGGATGATCTGCATCAGCACCGGAGCATGTCCGTTTTCGTCCTTGGTCAGACCCTGGGAGGAGAGCATGAAGTTCAGGGTTGTTTTCTGACCGGGTTCCATCCCCTCGAGGATCCTTTCCTCTACAAGATGGCTGTCATTCTCAAGCCGCAGGGTGATTCCCTCCATGATCCTGCTGCCCTTGTTGGCGATGGTGGCTTCCACCATATACAGGTCATCGGCGTAGTTTTCGTATTTCAACCCGGTAATGGCCATATCTGCGTTGGAGAATTTCAAATCGATAGTATTGTTATGGATGTCCCGCTCCTGAACATTCTCCGCCAGACGGGCAACGGCATACAAATGGTATCCTTCCCTTTCCTCAGATCCAACCAGCCATTCCAGATCCAGATTCTTAGCAGAGTGCCCGGGAATGATTTGTACCGGGGATTGCGTTAGCAGTTCTCCGCCCTTTTCCGGATCTCCGTCATAAAGACAGACCATAGCATTCTCAGCAAAATCCCCTTCATTTCGCAGGGTCACACTCACCGTCGTGACCGTACCGGGCCGCGGGAACTCGGTGGATAAGGTCATGTCATCCTGCAGGGCTGCATCATGGAAGGGTGTGTAGGTCAACAGCTTCAGATCCACCTTGTCGCTGATGGTCTTTTTCTCAACCAGGTCCCCATTTTCATCCTCAACAGCCTCAGTAATGAGCGTCGCCTCCGTATAGGCTATCTTCAGCCTTCCGGTATCATCAAAGTCTGCACTCATCCCGTTCATATATTCCTGCGGATCCACAAGGTTTTTTTCATTCCCCCACAGTTTAGCAGAAACATCATAAAAGGTGGCTGCAATTCCTTTCGTTTTATTGGCACCAGGCTGACCGTAAGCAATCGCAACCAATGGTTTCTCACCGGATTGTGCAGTAAGCTGGTAGTCCCCCTGAACCGCCTGGGAGAACCCAACACTTTCTGTTT
>JAEZBW010000481.1 GCA_023426765.1 Bacillota bacterium | reverse complement strand
CTGGTTGTGGATGATCACGCTCATCGTGCCATCGATCCCAATTCGAATTCCTTCCGTGCTGTTCTAAAAAAAGGAACGAATCGGATCCTGGTAAAGGTATGCCAGGGAACCGGTGAATGGGGTTTTACCCTCAGGGAGACAACCCGGCAGGAGCATGAAGCTTTTTTATCGGAAGCAAGCCATATCACTCTGTCTGTTTCAACTGAAACCAGGTTTTTGGGTGACAGAGAGAAGGTCAATTTCTCCATCTGTGCAAATCCTGCCCCGCTTGAGGAGCTTTCGTTATCATACTCCATCGCCGATTCTGAAGGAAAGATCATCGCCTCCGGATCAACGTTTGCTGGACAACCCATTACCGCAACCATTCCGTCAGGTTACAAAGGGACTCTCCAGGTAACCGCTGTACCCGAAGAGGTTCAGGATACCTTAACGCAGCAAAAGCTGAAAAACACAACGATGAAAGCGGTTTTCTTTATGGGAAGCAAAGATACCGTCCTTCAATCCTATTCCACGAAAGCCAGAAAGGCTGCGGAGGAGCTTGAAAAATCATCTGATTGGACATCCCTTGGTACCCAAGAGCTGAAAAAAATTGAGGATATTGCTCCGACACTGCAGTACCTTGCGGATATGATTGATGGAAATTTGCATAGATCTTTAGTAACCGATAGCAAACAGATCATGGCTGTCTCGTTCATCAACGATATCTTCGGCGCGATGAAAGAAGGCCCGCTGGCTTTGTCCGCCATGACAGGCTACCGGCAAATGGCTTACAGATCGGATATCGATGACAGCATACAGCCTTACAGTCTGTATCTGCCTGCAAATTACTCGCCTGACAGGAAATATTCCCTTATTGTGGCTGCCCATGGTTACTCCGGTGATGATTATGACGGGGGAAACCACCTGGCAGCGCTGATGCCGGAGGATTTTATCATTGTTTCGGTATTCGGCCGCGGAGATGTATATTATCAGTCGGTAGGGGAGCAGGATGCTCTGGATGTGATGGACAGGATTATGGAGAGGTATCCCATTGACGAAACCCGGGTTTACCTTACCGGAAACTCCATGGGCGGGCTGGGAACATGGAGGATTGGTACCCTTTATGCAGACAGGTTTGCAGCCATCGCTCCCTATTGCGGGTGGACGGGTACTGTGTTTATGGAAAATCTGGGGAATACAAAAACCTATGTTGTTCATGGTGATGCGGATCCAACGGTGCCTGTGCAATTTGACAGAGCCTGTGTGAAGGAATTGCAAAGGCTGGGGTATGACGTCACCTATGTGGAAATACCGAATGGCAGCCATTCTGCCTGGACGGAATGGTCGAAAATCTACCCGCCGAAAACCATTCTGGAGGTGTTCCGAGCGGCGAGAAAAAATCCGTCACCGGAAAAGCTGGCTGCAACCATAAACAATGTCCGTTATGGTAAATATTATTGGATTACCGTGAACGAACTGGACACCCGTGGAGCATTGGTACAGCCATCGTTTACTGTACCCATGTCATATTATTCTTACTACCCCGCTTTGCCAGAACCGGGACGTTTTGAAGCCTTGCGCAGTGAAGACGGTTCCATTCGAATATCTACCGAAAGGATTAACGCGTTTTCTGTCGACCTTATAATGGCGGCAATGAACGGGAAGACAGCCGAAGAAATTACGGTTGATGGAACTGTGGTTAAAATTCCTTTGGGAACGAAGGTTATCCACCTGGCCAAAAACTCAAAAGCACAATGGGGGATCGACACGCGGTTTGGTTCCGAAGAGCTTCCACGGCACGAAGGAGGAGGGATCGCAGATCTGTTCACCAATCCACTGATTCTGGTTTACGGTACACAGAACGCCGAGCAATCACCTGTCCTGGAAGCTGCAGCCCGCGAACTTGCCGACTGGTCCATCCGGCCGAACATTTCAATAGGGGTGAAATGTGGCTCCTTCACGGTTAAAGCCGATACCGAACTGACAAAAGAAGAACTGGCTTCACATCATCTCCTGTTATTTGGAACCCCCGAAGAAAACTCGGTTTCAGCCTTGTTCTCAAACGAACTGCAAACCTATTATCAGGACGGAGATATTTTTATCGACGGTAAGAAGTTCACCGAAAACGGATTGTGCCTGACGATGCCAAATCCGAAGGTACAAGGTAAAATGATTGGGTATTTTGATATCTCCCGGAACATCCGCAATGCGAATGCTGCAAAACAGTATTTTTTAAACTTCCAGTTCCGGTTAAGAAACAGTTACATTAATGAGCTGCAGGGATCTCCCACCTTCTGTCCAGATGTTTTTGTAATGACCTCCCATCCGATTCAGGACGACTGGTCGGGCTGGTTTGACCGGTATTGGGAAAACCTGCAGGGCACGGATGCTATAAGATAACGTATGAATGAATTCTTGTTTAAACAGCTTCATCTGCACTGTCCCAATTGTGGAGTAAAAGATTAACTCCCGTATAAAGATGCAGTAATTTTCTGCTTTATCAATTCTAGCTTGTTGAATAGTTCAATTAAAGGAGCTCTGATCAATCACTATGAAGTTTCACGGAATGAAGGATTCATTGTGATATACATCATTATGCTCAGGTGGGCGGATGTAGAAATAGGTTGCATAAATGTTCTTCAATTCTACAGTGTTCGACAGACATTTCATCATTATTCATGTCGGTTCTGAAGAAATAATAAAGTATTCGAATTTTTATTATGAAAGTTCCCGAAAGAAAAATTTCATATTGCTATTGACACCATTTGTATAATTGTATACAATGTATAAAACATTATTTTATGCATGAAATGAGAGGTCCCATGGGGAAGATCGAACGCAAGGATACCGAAGCAGTGCATTCACTGCATGGCAGAATATTTGAACAGTTGGAAAACGATATATTAAGCGGCAAGTACAACCAGGGTGATTGCCTGAACGAAATGAAGCTTTCCGAAGAGATGGGCGTCAGTCGCACCCCAATCCGCGAAGCCTTCCGTCAGCTAGAGCTGGAGGGGCTTGTCGTCTATACGCCCAACCGCGGGGTTGTGGTTCGTGGTTTTTCCAATGAAGACATCCGGGACATCTATCAGATCCGTTTGATGATCGAGGGTATGACTGCAAGAAGAGCCGCTGAGAACATCAATTCAGAGCTTTTAAAGGAACTTGAGGAAACCCTGGAGCTTGAAAAGTTTTATACCGAAAAAGGGGATGCTGAACAGATAGCAGCACTGGACTCCCGCTTCCATGAAGCGATATATCAGGCCAGCGGCAGCAGGCTGCTGATTAAGACGCTGAAAGCATTTCATCATTATGTAAAGCATGTCCGCAACCTCTCGCTGTCCAATCCTGAAAGGGCGAAGAAAACCTTCGCAGAGCACAAGGCCATTTATGAAGCCTTGTTGGGCGGAGACCGCGAGCTCGCCGAGATTCTCACCGAGCAACACATTCGCAATGCGACTGAATTTATTGTGAAAAGCAGCCAAACCCGAACCGAAATGGAATAGTCTTCAATTGAAATGAAGGGGGAAATCCGATGAAACATGAGTTTACAATGGAAGAACTGGAGCAATATTACGATCGATCCGCACAAAAGATCGATACGGACAGCTACTACAGCCCCGAATTATTCAGCAAATACAATGTGAAGCGGGGTCTCCGGAACGAAGATGGCACCGGTGTTGTGGTAGGTTTGACCGAAATTGGTGATGTCCAGTCCTATGACATGATCGACGGAAAAAAGGTACCCAAGGAAGGCCGCCTGATATACCGCGGAGTGGATGTATACGACCTGGTGGATGCATGCATCCGGGAAGACCGCTTCGGGTTTGAAGAATGCGCTTACCTTCTGTTGTTCGGAGAACTTCCGAACAAGGCACAGCTTTGCGAGTTCACCGATGTACTTTCACATCACCGCACACTTCCCGAGGGTTTCGTCCGGGATATGATCATGAAAGCTCCCAGCCAGAATATCATGAACAAGCTTGCGCGCTCCGTTCTTGTGGCATACTCTTATGACCCCAATCCGGAGGATATCAGCGTACGGAATCTGTTCCGGCAGAGCATTGAACTCATCGCCAGCATTCCGCTGATGGCAGCATACGCCTATCAGGCGAAATCTCATTATCATCTTGGGAACAGCCTGTTCATCCACCGTCCCAGGCCCGAACTGAGCACTGCTGAAAATATCCTGTGCCTCAGCCGTCCGGATTGCCGGTTTACGCATCTGGAAGCTTCCACATTGGATATCTGTATGATCCTTCACGCGGAGCACGGCGGCGGTAACAATTCCACATTTACCAGTCATGTTGTTGCCTCTACAGGCACCGACATTTATTCATCCGTCGCAGCTGCCCTGGGCTCCTTAAAAGGTCCCAAGCATGGCGGCGCCAACCTGAAGGTCATGGAAATGATGGATGAGATCAAACGGGAAGTGAAGCACTGGGACAATGATTCGGAAGTGCGCGATTACCTGGTAAAAATCTTCAATAAGCAAGCGTATGATCGCACCGGTTTAATTTATGGTCTGGGTCATGCCGTTTATACGCTTTCCGACCCGAGATGCGTTCTTTTGAAAAAGAAGGCCAGCCAACTGGCGAAGGACAAGGGCAGGAACGAGGAATATCAGCTGTATGAAAGCGTTGAAAGGCTTGGCCCCGCTGTCTTCAACGAGCTGAAGAATTCCAATAAACCCATGTGTGCCAATGTTGACTTCTATTCAGGGTTTGTGTATGACATGCTGAATATCCCCGTCGACCTGTACACCCCGTTGTTTGCGATTGCCAGAGCAGTCGGGTTCTGTGCACATATCATTGAAGAGAACATCAATGGCGGCCGTATTATCCGTCCTGCTTATAAAAACGTGCGGGACAGAATGGAATATGTCCCACTGGATCAAAGAAAATAAGTTCATGTGAGTTGCTGGGACGGTTCTGATTGACTTAAAAATCTGTCAGTCAGAACCGTCCTTTTTGTCCTCTGTTGCTTTACCCTTGTTTTATGATAAAATAGGTGTGTTATTCATCTGATCCGGGGTTGATATTTCCCCTGGCAGCCAGATGCAGCAACGAAAAAACTCTGAAGAGCCAGAGATTTCCGGGGTGGACAGATTGTTTCTGAAAAGTATTGAAATGCAGGGGTTTAAATCCTTTGCCGATAAAATAAATCTTCATTTTAATAAAGGGCTGACCTCTGTTGTGGGGCCGAACGGAAGCGGAAAAAGCAATATTTCCGATGCGGTTCGCTGGGTTTTAGGCGAACAGAGCGCAAAGCAGCTTCGCGGCAGCAAGATGGAAGATGTTATCTTCGCCGGAACACAGCACCGCAAGCCTGTTGGCTTTGCACAGGTCACCCTTTCCATCGACAATTCGGACAAGACTCTTCCGCTGGATTTTACCGAAGTCTCCATCTCCCGCCGGGTTTACCGTTCAGGGGAAAGCGAATATTTCATCAATAAAACGGCCTGCCGCCTGAAGGATATCCATGAGCTTTTCATGAACACCGGTGTCGGCAAGGAAGGTTATTCCATCATCGGGCAGGGCAGAATTGATGAAATTCTCAGCAACCGTTCCGAGGATCGGCGTGCTATTTTTGAGGAAGCCGCCGGTATCATGAAATACAAGGTAAGGAAAATCGAAGCCGAGCGCAAGCTTGAAAGCACCCGGCAAAATCTGCTGCGCATCGAGGATATCATCCTGGAATTGGGGTCACAGCTTGAACCCTTGCGCGAACAGGCCGAAAAGGCCAGGCAATACCTTGAACTCAGCACCGAACTGAAAGACCTTGAGGTCAGCCTTTATCTGGACAACATTGCGAAAAGCCAGGAGAAAATTGACGAAATCGATGCACAGTTCCAGGGTGTTCAGGACAATATTCAGGAAGAAAACGAACGGCTGGAGAAAAAGAAGCAGGAAAATCGTGATAAGACCGAAAAGCTGGACAGGCTGAAAAAACAGCTTGATCTGCTTCGGGAAGAGCTTTTTAACCTGGACAGGGACACCGGGCGGCTGGAGAACCAAATCTCGATCAATGAAGAGAAGATCAATCATATCGAATCCAGCAACACGGCTGCAAACCAGGATATTGAAGGAACAAAGGGCCGTATTGCGGCGATGGATGCAGACATTGAAAAAAGAAACAAGCGTCTTGCCAACCTGAACCGGGATAAGGATAATTTTACCCTGCTGCTGGCCGAAGCCGAAGCAAAGCTGGCCGAAATCATCGCACGGCTGGATGAAGGTGAACGCCGCATCGAAATGATGAAGCAGGAAGTGATGGACAAGCTGGATGACCTGTCCGAATGCCGCACTCGCCTGAACAGCCTGAAAAATGAACGGGAAGCGTTCAAAACGAGGCAACAGAAGGTGGATGGCGAAATCCGCAAGACCATGCTGGACCGGGACAGGGAAAGCATGCAGCTTGAAACAGCCATGAACGAACTGCGCAGACAAAAGGAAGCACTGACGCAGAAAAGGGAGATTGCAGCGAACAGCGATCAGCAGCTGCAAAGCGGCAAAAAACAGCTGGAAGTGCTGCGCAGCGATCAAAACAAATGCCTGGCCGAATTGCAGACGGTAAAATCCCGCCGCAAGATGCTGAAGGATATGGAGAACAGCCTGGAAGGCTACAGCCACAGCGTCAGGGCCATTCTTCAGGCCTGCCGTGATAACAGAGAGCTGGGTGACGGCATTCATGGAGCGTTAGCACAGTTAATCAACGTCCGGGAACGATTTGAAACAGCCATAGAGGTAGCCCTCGGGGCTGCATTGCAAAACATCGTTGTCAAGGACGAGTATACGGCAAAGGATGCGATTCGGTATTTAAAGCAGAACAATCTTGGACGTGCTACGTTTCTGCCTGTTTCCTCGGTAAGAGCCAGAGACTTGGATCAGGGGACGCAGAAAAGGCTTGAAAACGAAGCGGGATACCTGGGAACCGCATCCGAAATGATTGAATGCGAGGCCGAATACAGGGAAATCATTTCAAACCTGCTGGGAAGAACCGTGATCGCGCAAACCATCGATGACGGTATTGCAATTTCACGCAAATACGGATACAGCTTCAGGGTGGTGACGCTGGACGGCGAAGTGCTGAACACCGGCGGTTCGATGACCGGCGGAAGCTCGCCTTCAAAATCCTCCAGCCTGTTAAGCCGAAATCGAATCATCCGGGAACTGGATGAAAAAATTGAAGCCCTGTCAACCCGTCAGGAGCAGTTGGAAAACGAATGCGTCATGCAGTCGAAGAACCTTCAGCAAATGGAGGATAACATCCGGATGCTGCAGAAGGAACTGCAGGATCTGGAGCTTACGGTTCTGCGGGAGGATCACAGGGTTCTTGGAATTCAGGACAATATCAAGGGTTTTGCAGCCAGGCAGGAAATGCTGCAGGCGGAGAAGAACGAACTGGACGGCAATCTGATTTCCTGTGATCGGGATATCGATGAAGCAGGAAAACGTTTAACGGTGATTGAAGAAAATATCGCCGCATTAAAGGCCACCATTGATGAGCACCAGCAAAAGAGCAAGGAAGAGCAGGCGAAACGGGATGCCATCCATATGGATATCAACGACTATAAGGTCTCTGTGAACTCTGTGCTGGAAAGCCTGGAACAAACCAGGGAAGCTGTTGAACATCTGAAAGAGGAAAAAATGCTCCTGGTTGAGACCATCCAAAAACGTATCGAGGACAAGGCGAAAAACAAGGAGCGCATGGAAGCGCTGCAATCCGAAATCCTCAGCATACGGGAAAAAATTAAAGGCCAGGATGAAATAAAAACCGGGAAAAACCTCAAGCTGGAAGGTTTGCAGGAAGAGGTCTCCACCCTCGAGGAAGAGGTGTCCGGAATGGTAGATGCTATCACCTCTTACAATGATACCATCCGCATTCTTCAGGACGAATATGGAAAGCTGGAGGTTAGAAAGGCCAGGCTGACAGCCGAACTGGAAGCGCTGCAAAACAGGCTGTGGGATGAATATGAATTAACCTTTGGAACCGCGGCAGAATATAGAAAGGAAATTCAAAACATTCGTCAGACGCAAGCCAGGATTACCGAGCTGAAGGCGACCATCCGGGAGCTTGGCCCGGTGAATGTTTCAGCCATTGAGGATTACAGCAAGACGAAAGAACGGCATCAGTTCCTTTCAAAGCAAAAGGAGGATCTGGTCAGTTCGGAGGAAAAGCTGAACCGGGTGATCCATGAAATGCTGTCCATCATGAAACGTCAGTTCCTGGAGGAGTTCCAGAAAATCAACCAGAACTTCAACCATGTATTCAGGGAACTGTTTGACGGCGGAAGGGCCGAGGTGGTTCTGGAAAACCCCGAAGATGTGCTGGAAAGCGGTATTGATATCATTGCTCAGCCGCCCGGCAAAAAGCTTCAGAATATGCTGCTGCTTTCCGGTGGTGAGCGGGCGATGACGGCGATCGCCATCCTGTTTGCCATATTGAAGATGCGGCCTGCGCCGTTCTGCATTCTTGATGAAATTGAAGCCGCCTTGGATGATGCGAATGTTTATAAGTTCGCCGACTATATCCGCAAATTTACAAAAACCACCCAGTTTATCGTGATCACACACAGAAAGGGTACGATGGAAAGTTCCGATGCATTGTATGGCGTTACAATGCAGGAATATGGTGTATCCTCTGTGTTGTCGCTGAAGTTGGGCGATACCGAAAACCAGAGCGCAGGGTAAGAAAATTTTAATAAAGGCAGCCCTGATGATTTGAAATACATGCTGTATGAACGATGAATCTAATGCGTAAAAAACCGGGAGGATTTGAATATGGGCTTTTTTGATAAACTGAAGGACGGACTGAAAAAAACCAGGGACAACATCACCCATCGGATTGACCAGATTCTGGTTTCCATGGGCAAGATCGACGAAGAGCTGTTTGAGGAACTGGAAGAGGTTTTAATCACCTCCGATGTAGGTGTGGATACGACCCTTCGGATTGTTCAGGATTTGAAGGACAGGGTAAAAAAGGAGAAGGTTACGAATGCGATGGAGGTCAAGGGGCTTCTAAAGGATGAAATCGCATTGCTGCTGGGCTCGGATAAGGCAACGCTGAAGCTGGATACAAAGCCCTCCGTGATCGTCGTGATTGGTGTGAATGGCGTCGGTAAAACAACCTCCATCGGGAAAATCTGTCACGTCCTGAAGGAACAGGGCAAAAAAGTTATCATGGCGGCGGGGGACACCTTCCGCGCAGCAGCCATCGACCAGCTGGAAATCTGGGCGAAAAGGGCCGGCGTCGATATTATCCGCCATACCGAAGGCGCCGATCCTTCTGCGGTGATCTTTGATGCAATCGCTGCTGCAAAAGCCAGAAACTTTGATGTGATCGTCTGCGATACGGCGGGAAGGCTGCATACAAAGAAAAATCTGATGGAAGAATTAAAGAAAATTTTCCGCATTATTCAGCGTGAGTTGCCCGGCGCAGATGTGGAAACGCTGCTGGTGCTGGATGCAACAACCGGGCAGAATGCGGTTTCACAAGCCAAAAACTTTACCGAGGCATCCGGTGTTACCGGGCTGGTATTGACAAAGCTAGACGGGACGGCAAAAGGCGGCATTGTTGTGTCCATCAAATCCGAATTGGATATTCCTGTGAAGTTCATTGGCGTGGGCGAACATATCGACGACCTACAGCCCTTTAATCCCAAGG
>JAEZBW010000426.1 GCA_023426765.1 Bacillota bacterium | reverse complement strand
CCTGTACACCATAGCTGATTTTTACCTTGTCGGTCAGGTCAACCTTCACGCCATTCTTCATGTCATAAGCATGGAAATCCATCAGCTTGGCTTTATCATAGGCATACATCGGATCTTTGACCTTTGACATTCCTTCAATAAAGATCAGCTCGGGTCCATTCTCCAGTGTGATGACCGGCGGCGTCTTGTCAATCAGCCCAATGTCCACGCCATAGGTTGCGGAGGTTCTGTTCCTGGCCTGGAGGTTGAAGTTGAACAAACCATTTTCACGATATTCAATGGATTTTTTCAGAGAGTAAGCATCTTTACCACCGACAAAAGTGGTTTCCTTGTCGGTTGTCACGGTCACATTCACATTTTGGTTGGTTTCGGGGTTGTTTTCGTCAGCAGCAACTCTGTATCCGCTTTCACGGCCGGTGGTGTCTGTTCCCGGCACAATGGTTCTTGAAACCGCTTTTTCTTCCCACATGCCGTTTTGGCTTTCCTGACGATATTTGTATTCCCAGCGAATTTCTTTCACAACCGGAGCGCGGTCATCGATACCTGTCACGCTGAGTAAAATTTTCTGTGTTGCGCCCGAGGAGTCATGAACAAAGAAACTGTACTCTCCATTGTTTTTCAAAGTGAACTCGGCGTTGGAGAGATGATACGTGATCCCTTTATACGTGACCATCAAATCGGAAAGCTCTCTGTACGGATCAACGGGAACACCATCGGTATCCAGCAGCTTGTCAAAGGTTACCTTCACACTGAGCTCATCGGCCGCAAGTGTTGCCGTAGCCTCAACCGCCGGCGGATTGGTGTAGATGTTGGAAACCGTGATAATCTCCATCCCTTCATTGCCATACTCGTCCACAAACCTCACCGAAACGCTTCCGTTTTTCATGAAGCGAATGGCCTTTTCACCCGGGGTATACATGATATCCTGGTCTGTTACTCCGCTGACAGGCTCGACATCGGTTATTCTGATGGTCGAAATATTCTTGTTGAATTCCGTCATTTCAACCCGGACGCTTTTTGCGGTAATGGTGCCAATGGGCGTACTGTAAAGCTTCGTCAGCACCCTCGGCGGCGTCTTGTCAATATTGGAAACCGTGATGATCTCTGTCCAGCTGTTTCCGGCACCATCATAAGCCGTCACGTGGTAGGCCCCCGAGCTGTCCAGTTCAACCACATATTCACCTTCCAACGGTTCCTCGGTGAAGGGATAAACCGTTCCATCCTTTTTCACTTCAACAAAGGCAATTTCTCCTGATTCATCCGTTATGGTGAGGGTTGCAAAGATGTTTTGGTTGGTTTTTCGAGTGTTTGACAATACCCAGGCCGTGGTTCCGGGCTGGTTGTCAAACAGCGTATACTCCACATCCCTGTGTGTGGTGTTTCCTGCCTCATCCGTAATGGCAAAGGTAAAGCTGCTGTTTCCGGCAGTCAGTATTTTTACAAGGGAACCGCCATTATTGGTGGTTGAAAGTACCTTTCCGCTGCCCGGAACCGGCCTTATCGCAGCCATCACACGGCGATATGCCTTGCCCTGCGCAACAGGAACCCATTCACCAAGATAGTTTTCATAGGTGTATTCCACAGTATAGTGCGTGTCTTCCACAACCGTGGTTCTGTCGATATTCCCAACCGTCACGGTCACAAACCCTGTCATGCCTGCTCCATTAGTCAGACGGAAAATGACCGATGCATTCCCGGTGAACTCTTCAATATATTCCGCTGTAACACCCGTATCTACATAGGTATTCCCGCCGTCATAGGACTTTTCACATTTTACGATGCCACTTTCACTGTCGACCATTGTAATCGTCGCATACACATTTTGTTGGGTCGGTTTTGTTTCAGAGTACTTCACAATTCCAACGGGCAGGGTTTCGTCCACGACCGAAATGGCCGCATATTCCTCTTCCAACCGGTCTTCCTCATTGCCCTCCAGGGTATAGGAGCTGAAACGGACCGATTTCGTGGTTTTTCCATCGTGGAGAGCCTCAAAGCAAAGGCTGCTGTATGCTATGGTTCCAAAGGAATCGCTATACACCGCATCAACGACACTGCGCTGTTCGTTCAGCTGCATGCCCGAATATACGGCATTCTCCAGGTGCAAGTACTGTCCCTGATATTTATCACTTGTGGTTACAATGTAATATAATGTGTCTTCGGGCAGGAACGAGATGAACCCTCCGTTTGGAATAACCCCTCCGTTCTTTTCTATGGAGGAGATAATTTCAAAGCCTTCCACAAAGGCTGCATCGGGGGTAAAGGTTAACACGGCCGTGCGTCTGCACTCATCTTTAACAAAAAGAGATATGGTATCCGCGTTATGACACACAACACTGTATTCGGTTACATATTCGTCCTGTGCGTCCAATGCTGCAGGAGTAAGGATTGTTTCTTTTTCGGTATCAGACATCCTTGATAACCCGGCTGGAGCATTGGGCAGAACAACCAGAGGCACATTAAACTGAAGCTTAACCGTCGCAGTGCTTTTAGTCACCATCGGATCGCATGTCATCTGAACAATTTCGGGCTGGGCATCGGTTATCGGCAACGCATGATCCGCAAACAGCTTTTCAGCCGTATGTCCGATTTTATCCGTTGCTTTCATGCCTATCGCATAGGTACCGTCCAGGCCTCTTAACCAGATGGTGTATTTTTTTACCTTCTGCCCTTCATCATTGAACATCGTGTCGCGTTCGTCAACAAAAACCGTGGATGCATTGTCAAACGCCAGATAATCCGCTTCGGTCAGGGAATGCCCGCTATCCGGATCCTTCACCAATGCAAAGGAGGCTTGAACATCGGTCTCATCCGTCACCGTTATTTCTATCTTACCGTCCGTTCTTGCCCCGGATGGCCTGATTTCGGAAACCGCTTCGAGTGAAGGTGCAACTTTATCGATATTCTGAACCGCTATCGGTACGAGGGTTTTGTTGCCCAGGCTGTCCGAAAGCTCCAGGTTCGCTGTCACGTTCTTTTTGATGGTGACTGTAAACTGACCATTCTGATATGCTGAAATCTCAACAGCCTCATTCTGGCTTTCAAGGATGCATACACCTGTACCTGAATCCGATGCTGTGATGACTGCCGTCACATCTTCATTCGTCCAGGTTGTAGTGTTGTAGACCGGTAGTTCGAAGACCGGCGGCCTGTTGTCGTACAAAAGCCGTATGGAGCATGCATCACTCACCACCGCATTTCGTGGATCATCCAGCACGCCGCTGTTCACACAGGCCGTTTTTATGTAAAGCGTGTTCCAGCCCTCGGCCAGGGAGAATGGTGTATCCAGATATATGGTATAGTTGATGCTGCCGCTGCCGGAAGCTCTTTCAACATTCTCTGCCGTCACCCACTCCCCGTAATCCGATCCGTTTGTGGAGATGGAATAACGCACATCCTGTTCGCTCTGCAGGCTTGCGGCGTTTTTCAGCAGTTCCGTTACGTTCAGCGTCAGCTGATAATCACCATCTGCGGTTGCACCATGCCCATCTGCCAGGACATTCAGATGATGTGTGATATTGGTTATCTGTGGTTTTTCGTTCCGAATTCCAAAAGCGGGAGTTTGAACAGATGATTCACGCCCGTTATTGTCAGTCGCTTTGATTTTCAATGCATAAACACCGTTTACAGGCAGGGATAAGGTTAACGTATCGTTTACCGTTCCTCTGTTGTCCGCTGAAACCGTGATGGTGATCGGTGTTGCTGCATAACCGTCAATGGGTGTGCCGTCCGTATTCACAATAGTATACTCGGCGGATTCCACTCCGCTGACATCTTCAACATCCAGCTTCAGCTGTTGTGTCTGCAATAACGATGCATTTCCGGTAAGCCAACGGGTTTTTATCTGCGGACCTTTGTTGTCAAAAACATAGTCCTTTGTGTATTTGCGCCAATTACCCGAGCGCTGTTCGGTAACCTTGTATTCCAGCGTATAGGTACCGTCCAGTAAATAGCTTTTTCCATCGGCACCGGTCTGTTCGCCGGCACCAACCTCTTCCGCTCCCGTATAAGGCCTGAAATCCTGTCTGAAGGAAGAATCATCATGGGAAATCCATCTGTATTCGGTACGGTAGTTGTTGTCGGTTTGTTCAAAGCGGATGGAGTAGCTATCCTTGGGATATGTATATTGTTCGGTGATGAGGGTATCCCTGCTGTCGAAATTATAGATCCTGATCTCTTTTGTGAAACAGGCACCGCCCTGTTCATTCCTGGAATCATTGCCGGAGCTGTCCACGGTGTAATAATACAGCTTCCCTTCAAAGGTTTCTCCCCGCTGTATTTTTATTACCGCCGTGGTTGTCTCGGTTCCGCCCTCTATAAACGCCCATTTGCCAAGAATGGTTTCCATTTCACCGGTTGCGGCCTCAATGTTCTGCTGTGCGGGATCGGGCATCGGTTGTCCATCCGCAGTAAAACAGTAATAGGTTCTTGCCCAGGATCCGTACTGGCGGCTGTTTTGCAGATCCGTGATCGCAAAGGTATAGTCGTTTCTCTTAGTACCATCCTCCGCCTGGTTCTGAATATCTTCTGTCACTGCAACCCGGGGCGCCTGGCGATCCAGATAAATATTCTCAATTTCGTGATAATTACCGCCGTTCAGGCCGTTATTCGCATCATCCCAGCCATATATCCTCAGCTTATACTGCCCTTCGGTGGGATTGGCGGGCATCAGCCGAATCATCGCTTCCTTCAGGACGGTTGTGTTCACAGGTGCCTGTACCTGTGTCTGCGAACCGCTGCCCAGGTATCCTGTAATGGCGACTGGGGCAGTCCCATAGGTCTCACCGTTTTTCTGGAATAATTCGTACCGTATATAGCGCTGATTGGCTTCGGTATGCAGGGAATTTTCCTGAGGATACAGGGTCTCACTGCTTACCAGATAGAAATTGTGCTGACTTTGAATCGCATTTTGAATGGATATTTCGGTTCCGTTGACATCTGTCAGCCTTATCGCAGGTGCCTTCGTATCCACCTTATGGGTGGAAAAATAAAAGGATTGCGATGAGGACCCGCTTTCAAGCAGGTAGGTTTTACTGTTGTTGAAAGAGGAAACATTATCCAGCTGAAGCCTGACACCATCGTTCAGACTACCGCTTTTGTCCATTGGCACCTGGCCTTGAAAAATCAAGGTGCCGCCTGATTTGGTCATCGTCATGTCACAGAGCTTGTCCGATGTGTTGTTGCCCAGATACAATGCAGGCGTGCATTGAAAATTATTAACGAGGTTCACCTTTTCCTGGGAAGATATATCGCCGCAATGGATAGAGGTTGGATTCAGGGTGATGGTTACATTCGTGTAAGCACGGTTCAGGTAGTTGAAATCCGTCCGCGGAGAAAAGGTTTGTGTCTGACTGATGGATGCATTGCCCAGTTGGAAACAGCTGCGATAAAAGGTAAAGGTCATTACCTTTCCATAATAATCACCGTTTCCGATTCGCATGGACGTCAGGCCCGAAACCGAATCATTGGTCGAACGCTGGGGGAACCCCAGCCTCACCGTCAGCGTTAAGGTGCCTATTCCCTGATGAGCGCCGTTTTCAACGTTCCCCATAGCTTCATATAATAATTTTTGATTGATGGACAGCGCTGCATTTTGTGTGGCGGTTGGTTCGGTAAAGGAAAACCAGCCCGTCCCTACAGCACTGTTCGACAGAGAATAGTTCATTACCGGCGGATCGTCATACAGCATGGCATTATAGGTGCCGTACTGATCGGTAATCGTTCTGTTCCAGCTGTATTGCATGGCGGTTTTGGAATTCGCATCCAAATAGAAGGTGCCGCCCCAGGTATCAACGCCACTGTAATTGGTAATTTTTCTTTGTGTCATGGAGGAGATGTTTTGATACCATTTCCCCTTTCCTTCCATCCACGAGTTATAATCGACTTTTCCGACAGAAGTGGTATTCAGGCTCCCATTCACATAAGGCAGACGGATATCCACATACTCGCACAACCAATCATTACCGCCGTCCAGTTCTGCAAATACATCCTGTATCATCCATGGAGAAGGGCTGTCCCTGGTAAAATCATACCAGCGAAAATCATTTCTTTCGTTATCATCTCCGCTTCTGTCGCATTTTTCACTGAGTACAAGGCCGTTGTAAAAGCGAAATCCTGCATAAACAGTGGAGTCGGTTCCTGCCAGATAAACATCCGCGGTTTTAACCCCCAGCGAAAAACTGTGATTTGCCGCGTTGGCTGTAATCGGCATGAACGTCAGCAGCATTACAGCGGTGATCAGCAAACAAATAAACTTCCTTTTCATAAAATGCCTCCTCATTCTTCAACAGTGATGCCTGTGGCAATCATATGTAAATAGGTTTGATTGAACCCGATTTTTTTCAGTTCTTCTTTCATAACAGAGAAATCCTCCGGTTTATAGGCCGGGACATAAATCGCAGTACCACAGTATTGATCTGCAGCGGAGGAGTTGCGGACCTCATATGCAAGTGCCTGTGCTGCGGCAGTGATTTGCGGAGTACCATCCATGATGCTGAGCAAATCAAACTGGTCGAAAATGCCTTCGTTTTTTCCAAGTAACTCTACCGTTTCCTTCACGTTCAGCAAATCTCCGGAAAACAGGGACATCTGATTCACAAGGGTCTCTGCACGGCTGACATCCATTATCGAAATAGTGGTGGGAATATTGGCTTCGATACCTGCATGAAGGCTGAAGGAATCCAGAATGACTCTGCCCAGTCTTTGGGTTGTAATAGCCGGGTTGCGTTCCAACGCTCCCAGCCATGTGGTGTAGTATAGACCACAGGCTGGTGTTGCCTGTTCGGATGCAATCAGGTATTTAGTTTGGTTTCGCAGTGCATAGGCAGTTTCCACTGTCCCCATCAGGCAGGCATCAAAGGCAATGATATCAAAAAAGACACCGGCCTTCATAATGGCAGTGCTTATCTCCGAAACCGGTATGGTTTTGTTTTGGTTCAGTTCATCCGCTCCAAAGCCACCCTTAATTCCATAACCGTGATCCCACAGTACAAGAATATAACGCTCGGCCGGTGCTTCTTCTGCACCCCATTCAATGAAATCGGTCAGGGTTTGTGCTTCGCAGGCTTTTGTAGCAATATGACTTTCCTCTTTTTGAAGGTCACTTTTCATTACACGAAAGCGCTCAGCCTTTCCGTTTGTCATCCATTCGTTCTGATATTGCAGGGTGCCGCCTGTCTGAAGTAAAACACTGCAATTTTCCTTCGGCGCAGCCCGCAATATTTCATTTAAATCATTTGTAAGCCGGCCCTGCTGTGATTCCAGATCAGATCCGACCGTATAGATTAAAACGGTTGTTGAGGTATACTCATCATTCTGCTCCCAGTATCTCTGCGCATCAATGAACTGCTGCTGAGAAAACACACCCTGTTCGGCAAGGGTTTGTCCCAGAGTTTTCGTGTTGCCCTTTATCCGGGTATTCAATGCATGGCAGGTAATTTCGGCCATTTCCCCGCGATCAAATTTTTCAGCAGTGAGTCCCTCACCCAGTACCAGGGTGGCAAATGAAACAGCATTTTCATAGGAAAAATCGCCCTTTGCATCGTCATATCCCAACACGCGCAGCAGCATCGTACAGTACTGGTTTAGTGAAGCCTGTTGGCTGCCGCCAAAGCTGTCGGCAGAAACACCTTTCACAATTCCATGATTGTAGCCATAGGAAACGTAGGGATCCTCCCATTGCGTATCGCAAAAAGGGTGCGGAAAAGACTGCAGCAGGGCATCCTGCTCTTTGCCCAGCATTCGGATGATCATCACCAGGATCTCCGCCCGTGTCGGCACCCGGTCAAGCTCATAGCCTTTTTCTGTGCCTCGAAGCATTCCCAACACATTCAATGCTTTGGCATAAGGAGAAATCTCAGCACCAAATACCGGCATTGCGGTAAACAGGCAAGCCATGCACAGCAGAATTGTAATAACTTTCTTTGTAAACCGCATGTTCTCTCCCAGGCATAAAAGCATTAAGCCGTATCATTCAGAAAACGCGCTCTACCTGCCTGTATGCGAATAATTTTTCCTTAAAAAGCAGGTTTCGTTATTCCTGCGATTCAGTATAAAAACTTCAATAGTCAGCTTGTTCAATGAGCGCTTGCGCGAATTGTGCGCCAAAACGCGAGCGCTGAAAGCGCCTTCCTTGCGCGTTTTGTGTGCAACGCGCCGCGAGCATTTTATCATGATAAACTTTAGCACAGAAATTCAAACGGAAATTGTTTTTTTCATGAAATGTCGTTTTTTCTCCCTGAAATGCAAAATGAGAAAGTATCTATCAGGTAGTCCGTCAGACATCCAATGCGGTATCCGTACCAACGCATCGATTGCAGAAAAAGCTTCGAAAAAGTTTTGGGATGCCGACCCGAAAGTCTACATCCCAAAGATACACGATATCTCTGAAAATTCTGATTATTAATGAAAACTATGCGTTTTGATTTTTCACCGGCTTAAGTAATAAAAACCATCCGTCCATTTTTCATATAATTATGCTGATTAGGCTTATACGAATGGACGTATCAGCAGCACCGCTATTATATCAGAGGGTCATTGACAGGTAAGTGCCTGCCAACAGGTTCACAGACTATGGTTATCATTACATTACAGAGGTGGAGAGCTAAACTCACCCTGCTGTCATAGATTGATGAGGTGCGGTTGTGTATCACCGCATAATTGAATTGTATTACTCAACTTTCCCACCTAAAAAATGGGCTTGAACCTTGATAAATTAATACAAATTTGTTATATAATATATAAAATTTCCGTCTACTGTGGTATAAAAGAAATATCGACAACTCCACTAATACCAACGGAAAGAAGGAACTTTTATGAATTCTATTATAACAGATAATTCAAACGCTGAACATATTATTTCGTCCAAAATCGATACCTTTTTTGCAAACTTTTCAATCGGCAGACTTTTGAAGAAATCGAATTTCTATAAAGAAGGCGGGTTCCAGTGCGTTGTTGTTCTCAAAGAAATCTTTGGGCTGATTTTCTCAGGCAAGAATCTGTTCCGGACACTAAAAATGAATCCTGATGATATATCCTAAATCACGCATTTAGTGACTGGATGGCAGAAACAAAGGTCAATACAAATAAGCCTGGTTTCCAGCCGCGTTCTTTGATTTCGGTGATTACGCCCAGCCCGAAGGTCAGAATTATAATCTGGTGCCCAACCTGACGGTAAAGGAGAATATTCTTTTGCCTCTGCTGCTGGACGGGAAAAAGAAGAAGGACCTGAAAGCGAAGTTGGAGGATATTCTTTTCTGAAAAACAATACAAATTCCATGGGTTTTTCATGACTTTGTTCAAACTCTTACCAATCCGCGGAAGCCTCTGGCAGCATAATAGGATTCTGCTCCGTTGTGATACACAAAAACAGTGTTATAACGACGATCCCCAAAGATAGCCCCACCGAGTTTCCTGATTTCCGGGGGCGTCTTCAGCCAGCTGGATGTCTTCGTATCAAATTCACCAAGCTTTTGCAGCTGCCGGTATTGTTCTTCTGTTA
>JAEZBW010000284.1 GCA_023426765.1 Bacillota bacterium | reverse complement strand
GAAGGGGGTTTTGCGTTATAGTTTTCTTTTGATAAAATCGGCTATTTCAGCAAGCAGTTCGCGGCTCCAGAAGGAATGTTCATGAGGCCCGTCTTCAACGCAGATCATTTCTGCGTCATGCCCTTTTTCCAATAAAGCATTATACATGTTCAGGCTTTCATCATACGGCACAAGTGCATCTCCATCACCATGCAGCAGGAGGATGGGAGGGTACTTTTTATTCTTTTCCAAAATCAGCAATGGGCTCATTTCCTTCAGCAATCCCCGATGCTCCGTCAGGTCTCCGCCGACAAGTCCTTCAAATATAACGGGGTCGCTATGGGCTACCAGATAATCCGAAAGCCTGACGAGGTCTACCGGACCGAAGCAATCAACGGCAACCTTGACACTGTCCGAGAATTCGGCATATTCTCCGGTTTTGTATCTCGGGTCATCTCCTGTTAATGCAACCAGCAGGGAGGTATTTCCCCCGGAAGAAGTTCCCCAGAAACAAACCCGTTCGGGATCAATAACGTATTCGTCCGCATTTTTCCGAAGAAACCGGATTGCGGTTTTTGTATCCTGTAAAAACGCCGGAGCAGGATATCCATCCTTATAATTGCGGTGGGTAATCGTTGCCACAACATAGCCCATCCTGGCAAACTCACATAACTGCGGGATTTCATAATTTACGTTGGGAAAGGTCCAGGCGCTGCCCTGCAGGAAAACGATCAGGGGCCATTTCGGTTTTACCTCCCAATTATCATCTGCCCAGGGTCTGATAATCTGCATTTTCAGTTCAACACCCGTCGCTGTGGAAAAAACGACATCAGGAACCAGAAATGCCTGTCCCTCCAGGGTTGGGTTATGTTTGAAGGTTTTAATGCTATGGTTTGCCATTGTATGAATCTCCTCCCACTCATTATGGATTTTTTGATGAAAGTTTTCTCAGTAATATGACGTATAGGTTATATCGTGTAATTTGCTTTCAACAAGTTGTACAAGTTTTCATACATCCTGACATCATTTAAAGGTTCTATCACAGTTTTTACTCCCGCACTTTTTCTAATTCCGGCAGGGGAAGGCCTTCCTCAAAGAAGGGTATGGGGTTCACATAAACTTCGTTTACCGATACAGCAAAGTGCAGATGAGGGCCCGTTGAGAAGCCTGTCGAGCCGACCAGACCAATGACATCTCCCTTTTTAACCATATCACCGGCTTTTATGTTCAGTGAAACCATATGATAATACCATGATTTCAGCCCATATCCATGTTCAATAATCACTGTGTTTCCAGTGCCAATCATATAGTCGGCAAATAGAACCCTCCCATGGTTTGCCGCTTTCACGGGTTCACCCTGATTATGGGCAATATCCAGGCCGTTATGGCGGTAGGAGGTAGGTGCTTCGTTAACATACCTCCGCTTTCCAAAGTCAGCAGGTCTTACCCGTCCGCCGTCAACCGGCTGAATGAAAGCGCCGTCCCAATATTTTTCTTCATCGCACACAGGCCTTAGAGGGTCAATCTTTTCTTTTACCTCACGAGCGCTTTCATCATTTCTTGTGGCAGCTGCTACATTGGGATCAATGGTCAGATGCTGTATGGCGAATTCCTTATCCAGCACCTCCACCTGAAAGGTTTCTGAAATAGCACCTGCGGTAACCTGGAGCGAGTAGGTCTTATTCGGTTTATGATAATAGCTTACCGGCAGCAGGATGACCTTATCCTGGCCCTTGGTGAAGACATTGGGCTTGAAATCAAAGTCCGTCTGAACGGCAACCTCTTCATCCGCATTCACATGTCTGGCTGTGATGACCAATAGTTCTCCCGGAGAGGTTTTCAGAGAGGAAACAACGATTTCGGGTGGATTGTCAACCTGAACGTCAAAAGAATATTGCACTTTTCCGAAAAAGTCATGGGTTTGGCTTTCAAGCCACTGCAACTCCAAAAGGCACCTGTATGAGCCATCCAGGAGGGGCAGAGGATTGCTTTGAGAATCTTTCAGAGCTAAAACTTCCTGGTTATCCTGCAGAAAAGTCCATTGAGCTGTATCGGGTTTATCGGCAGTGAGGATTGTCGGCAGGCCGCCTTCTGCACTCAATACAAGTCCGATATCTCCACTGTTTTCGAGTTGTTCATCCATTGTTTCGTAGTACTTCAAATCAGTCTTCCTGAAATTCCACAGATAGCTGTTGGGCTTAAGTTTAAAATCCTGCAGATTGTATTGAAGTGAAACCTGTGGCGGCAAGCGGTGCGGGTAAACCGGTTCGAAAACAGGTTCGACCAGGAAATCATCAAAATAAGCATCACCGATTTTTTTCAGTTCTTTGTCCGTCCGAATGAAAAGGTTTCTGTTTTCAAGGTTTTCATCCAGATACAATGCGAACTCTCTGGAATGCTTCGGCTTTTTCCCATTCAGCTTGACCCGGTACTCTGACAGGGTGCTGACAGAAATATCTGTTGTTTCAGCAGAGTTTATCGCTTCAATAATATAGGCAACTTTATTTTCACCTGTGAAGGATGACGCGTTCCCGGTGCTGATACTGATTTGACTGAATCGTTCGGGTTTCAGCCCTGGTTTGAATAACAGGGCCAATCCACTGCAGCCGCTGAGGAATGACAGAGTAATGATGAGAAGAAGCAACCGTAAGATATGCTTTTTGAAAAAAACAGTTTTCACTATAACAGCTCCCCGATCTTTTGATGTGTTTATCATTCCCCTTCACAAACCTTTCGTTCCTGGCAGGGCTTGGTAACAGCTGATGGTTATATTATAACAATGGAAGCGATTGCATGCAATCGCAACACAACGTTATTGCTTACAGAGAGTTTTCTTTTTTTCCCTGAAGCGTGATGATACCATTTATTACAAGGTAAGCTGCAACAATGACAGAGCCGCCCAAATCCACATATCGGGCTGCAGAAGAGGCGGGAGCGACCGCAACGAAAGTCAGTGCTGTCGTGACGCAGGCATCCACGAGAGCTTTGGCACGATACAGCCTGCTTTGCACCGAAAGAATTGCATCCGGGGTTTCCCGGTTGAGTTTGCGATAACGAATCCAGAACCATGTGTTCACGATTACACCCAGTACTGCGATGACAAGACCCGGAACAACGTTTCCTTTTTCTGTTTCCACCGAAAACAACGCGATGAAAAGCATGGCTGCTCCGGACAGGCACATGGCCGCGCCTACAAACAGATTGGCAATGCGCTCCAGTTTATCTTTGCGCACTGCATCGGGCTCCCCACTTTTATGTAAATGACGAAACACGAGCCAGGACACGATGATCGCGATCAACTCGGCCGTGCGG
>JAEZBW010000265.1 GCA_023426765.1 Bacillota bacterium | reverse complement strand
AAACAGAATGTTGAGCATTTTCTTCATGCCGATCTGACGGCATTTATCGATGGCAGCGGAGAACAGCTTGTGCTGATGGACTCCTGTGGCAGAATTCCGGATGAAAATGAGCACTTTCTGCTGCGCGCCTATATGCTGTTGAAAAATGATCCGGGTGCCAGGATTTTCGCTCCGCTGAACATGACCAACGCCATTGAACGGATGGCGCATAAATATGGCGGTTCGGTAAAACGCACGAAGATTTCCGGCCATGACATTGTCCGGGAATTACTGAAAAGCAAAACCGCGGATGCATTTCGGCAGTATCATCTGTGTCATGATGCCGTCGCATCGCTGGCGAAAACGGTTGAATTCCTATGCAGAAATGCACTGACTCTTGACGATTTGATCAAAATGGTCCCCTCCTGCAGCATGAAGCATTCCTCCTTTTTATGCCCCTTTGAAGCCATTGGGAATGTGATGCGCACGCTTCATTCGGAAAATGGCTGTCCGCAGCAGTTTCTCGGAGGAATTCATATCCGCAGGAAGAATTCCTGGGCGCTGATCATTCCCGATTCTGAAAAACCTGTCATCCATCTGTATGCAGAAGGATCTTCGGGAGGGGAAGCCGGTCGGCTGCTCCGTGAGTATTCCGAAAGAATATCTTTGCTGCTGCCCTATCCCGTTTCAGGTCAGACCATTCACGAACATAGCGGGTGATTTTGGTGATAAACTTTTTCTTGCTTGTTTTACCAGGAAGGGTTAGTATATAATTTAAAAAACAAGCTTGAAAGGGTGATTTTCCTTATGCGACTTCCATACAGAGATGTTTATGAAAAAATTATGCCGTATGTCCCTGGTAAACCGATTAGTGATGTTCAGAGAGAGCTGGGGCTTACCAATGTGATAAAGCTTGCCTCCAATGAAAATCCGTTTGGCTGCTCTGAAAATGTGAAGACGGCTGTGGCTGAAGGGATCTCGAGTCTGGCCCTTTATCCCGACGGTAATGCGACCCTGCTGCGGGAACGTCTGGCCCAAAAGCTTGACCTGAACGCAGACCAGCTTGTTTTTGGGGCGGGTTCCAATGAAATCATCACCTTTATCGCACAGGTTTTCCTGGCTCCGGGCGATGAATCCATTTTCGCAAATCCTTCGTTTGTCTGGTATGATACTGCTGTCCGGGCTACAGGCGCGCAACCGGTCATCATCCCGCTGAAGGAACACAGGCATGATCTGGATGCGATGAAAAACGCCATCACCGATAAGACGAAGATCATCTGGATCTGCAACCCGAATAATCCCACAGGCACCATCGTCACCAATGAAGAGCAGGATGCCTTTTTGAAGGAAGTGCCCTCCAATGTTGTCGTTGTATTGGATGAAGCCTATTATGAGTTCGCCAGGGGCGAAGGCTATCCCGAATCCCTTCCGTTATTGCAGAAATATTCGAATCTGATTATTCTGAGAACCTTCTCGAAGGCATATGGCCTTGCTTCCCTCCGGGTGGGCTATGGCGCGGCATCATCGGAAATAATCTCCTATCTGAACCGCATCCGTCCTCCGTTCAACGTGAACACCCTCGCCCAGATGGCTGCCGCCGCTGCGTTGGACGACCAGCAGTTTGTGACAAAAACCATTTTGGAAAACAAAAAGGGCCTTGACTCCCTATACAGTGCCTTTGACAAGCTTAAATTAAACTATGTGAAATCCCGCGCGAATTTTGTCTGGGTTGAAACACCCTATCCTTCGGGTGAAATGTTTCAGCGCCTGCTCCGCAAGGGTGTAATCATCCGGCCCTTTATGGGCAACTGGCTGAGGATCACCGTTGGCACGGAAGAAGAGAACAGTGCTCTGATATCGGCATTGGAAGAAACACTTAAATAAACTATCAGGTTACAGTTCACACCCCAGTAGAGTTAGCGGGTGAAAATTATCAAACTGCCGCTGAACGGAGTAAACGATTCCGTCAGCGGCAGTTTTAACTATCAGACAATACTGAATTGCGTTCGGATGGTTGAAAAATGATTTGATAAACTATCTGGTTTTCAGAAAAGCCTCGGCAAAGATAAGATCCTCGGCTGTTGTAATTTTAAGGTTGGTGTAGCTGCCCATCACCATCCTGACCGATATTCCCAGCCTTTCAGCCAGAACAGAGTCATCTGTGCCGCGGTATCCTTCCGAAATGGCCTTTTCATGCGCTTTCAGCAGAATTTCCCTGCGAAATGTCTGTGGTGTCTGGATCGCCCACAGCAGCGAACGATCGGGCGTATCCAGAATCACACGATCCGTATTCACTTTCTTAATCGTATCTTTTACGGGTACCCCGACACAGGCTGCACCATGCCTGACGGCAGTCATGACGGAATCGGAGATGATTTCTGGGGTGATCAGCGGCCTTGCGCCATCATGGACGGCAATGATTTCAGTATCACTGCCAATACGCTGAAGCCCATTGTATACCGAAGCCTGCCGATCGGGCCCCCCGTCAATGACAGCGGTAATCTTTTGAAAACCATAAGGCAGGATGCATTCCTGAAAAAGTTTGTGATCTTCCGGATGAATCACCAGAATGATTTCCGAGATCAACTCGGTGCGTTCGAAGGCTTCCAGCGTATGCGCTAAAACCGGCTTGTCTGCAAGCATTAAATACTGCTTGTTTTTGGCTGCATTCATCCGGCTGCCTTTACCGGCAGCAACAATGATTGCTGAAACCTTTTCATCCTGTTGCTTTACCAAATTCATTTCATCCATTTATCTGACAACCGAAAGCCCCTGGGGCTTGTGACGTGCAAAGATCATCCGGCCTGCTGAGGTTTGAAGGACGCTGGTGACCACGATATCCACTTCGGCACCCTTAAACTTCAGTGCACCTTCCACGACAACCATCGTTCCATCCTCCAGATACCCGACCCCCTGTCCGCTTTCCTTGCCTTCCCGGACAATTTTCACGGTCATTTCTTCACCGGAAACTGCAAGGGGCTTCAGCGCATTGGACAGATCATTGATATTCAGGATGTGGATGCCGGCGATGGAGGCAACCTTGTTCAGGTTGTAATCATTGGTGATGATGCAGGCCTTTTCTTCCTTTGCAAAGCGCATCAGACGTTCATCCACTTCAATGGAGGTTTCCTGCTTTGATTTTGCTACTTTCACAGGTACCACCGAATCCTGTTTCAGGCTGTTTAGAACATCCAGCCCCCGTCTGCCCTTTGCCCGGATCATATCATCATGTGAATCGGCCAGATGCCGCAATTCCTCCAGAATAAAATCCGGCACGATCAATTCCCCTTCAACAAAGCCTGTCCGGCAGATATCAAGGATACGCCCGTCGATGATGACACTGGTGTCGAGCACCTTGCTGTGACTGCCGCGGCGCTTTTTGTCATCGGCGAGGGTTTCATGCCTCTTTGACAGAGCCAGATAAACCCCGCAGCTGCCAAACAGAACATTCACAAGAATGGTAAGGGGTATTCCGATAATTTGAATTCTGATGAGTGCTATGGAAAGAAGATTTGCAATGATAAGACCGGAAATCAACCCGGCAACGCAGATCATTAACTCATACAGCGTTAGCGACTGTAATATTTTCTCGATTTTTTCCATGGATTCTGCGGCAAAACTGACCGCTTTGCCTCCAATAAACAGCATGACGGCGCCAAATGCTACGGAAGCTGCCACCATGATGCCCAGATTGATAAAGGAGGTTAAATTTGCCCCGGTGGTCTGCAGCACAAACCGTGTAATTGTAAGCCCGGTTACGGCACCAATAACGGCAAAAGCATATTTCATCGCTTTTTCCAACATTAAACCGACTCCCGATATCAAATTTCGTATGAAATTCTATCTATGCGCGTTAAGGGGCCTTTCTCTCTCTAAAGCCTGCCTGTTGCGTTGATTGTACTGCTGTCATTGCCTGATTCTGCGTGAATCAGGGGCTGATTTTATAATTGATCAGTTCTTCCACTTCACCGGGCTTCATATTTTCGGCGAGCACCAATTCGCTGATGAGGATTTGCTTGGCGCTGTTGAGCATTTTACGTTCTCCCGTTGAAAGCCCTTTTTGACGTTCCCGGATGATCAAATGCTTCACAACCTCGGCCACATCGAAGACGTTCCCACTTTTAATTTTGATCATATTCTCCCGGTAGCGTTTATTCCAGTTGGCGGGCTGTTCCATGATGGAACCTTCCAGGGATCTGAAAACCCTGTCGGCAATGGATTTATCAATCACATCACGGATGCCTACATTTCCGGCACAGTTAATGGGAATCATGACTTTCATTTCCCCAACGGGCATTTTCATGATATAGTAGCTTTTCTTTTCGCCGAGAATTTCCTTTTCCTCAATGGATTCGATCACTCCGGCTCCGTGCATGGGATATACGATTTTATCACCTATGTCATACATGACTACACTCCCTTTTCGCATTCATATCCCGGTTTCTTATCTCTTGTAACGCATCCCCCTGAAAAAATGCCGGATACGCAAACCAGCAAAAAATATGCAATGCAGACAGGAGACCAAATTCTATCAGCCTGATCCCTGCGGGCAAACGAACCCCGCAGACGTCTTCCAGATAGTATATGCGAAAACGTGGGATCAATTCAGCCTGTATATTCCAGTATACTACAAGGGGCTACAAATGTCAAAAGCAGAAAACGTCCGGTTTTGACAGGATATCGTTTATTGTCGGTCATTCATTCTTTTTGTTGTTTCTTGCGATGAAAGACGGGCCTGCAACGGTCATTTTCGTTTGACAAAGTCAAAGCGTTAAAATTATAATGATATATATGAAGAAAAGGGGTGTGTAGAGAGTGACTGAACTGAAAGATACCGTTCTGGATGAATTCCAGTATACTTCCCAGGACTTGCTCATCCGTAATAAAAGCATTCTGGATTGCATGACCAAGATGACCGATTCCTGTGCAAGGGTATCCAGGACACTTGCAAAGGCAGTTACCCAATGCGGATGTATTCAAATCAGCGGTGAGAAGCAGGATATTCCCTCGTTTACAGATATGGATGAAATGAAGGATCATATGCAGTCCCACGTACAGGGGACGCTTTGCGAAAACTGCCGTGACCTTCTGGAGAAGGATATGGGACGCAACCTTTTTTACCTGTCCGCCATATGCAACACGCTGGATCTCAACCTGTACGACATCATCATCAAAGAACTGGAACGATTGAAGCTTTTAGGAAAATACAGCCTGCGGTAGTTTACGGATTTCGCAGAAAAGGGTGGTTTACAAGTCAGCGCAGCTGGCTTGTTTTTTATACAGGAAAGGAGAACGAAATGACAATGGGAAATACACTGCAACAATTCTTTCTGACGGCTCAGGCCGGTAAAAGGCTGATTGCCAGGGCTTTCGCCTGTATTCCGGAGATAGCGGAGGCACTGAAGCATAAGACCATTGTGATCATCGCGGGCACAACAAACAGCTATATTGCCCAGGAGCTGCTGCAATCCATCGGCCAGTCCGAGGGTTTTACCAGCCGGGGCTTTTATCGCGGCATTACCATACCTGCCGGGTATGATGGAAATACGCCTGCTGTTGGTTCGGAACCGGATGTCATCATCCGGAATGGAACCTGGATCAGGGGTAAGACTATTTTCGATGTGGTCGATCAATTGTCAAAGGGAGATATCATCGTCAAGGGTGCCAATGCCCTCGACCTGGTGAACCATAAGGCAGCGGTGCTGATTGGGCATCAGAAGGGCGGAACCATTCAGGCCTCTCTGTCTGCAGTCATCGGCAGGAGAGCTGTTTTATATCTTCCGGTTGGGCTGGAGAAAAGGGTGTGCGGCAACATCGATGCTCTCGCCGCCGCCGTAAACTCTCCCGATGCCACAGGGCCAAGGCTGATGCCGGTGAGCGGCACCATCATCACCGAACTGGATGCGATCAGGG
>JAEZBW010000210.1 GCA_023426765.1 Bacillota bacterium | reverse complement strand
AGTTTGAAGTGATGCGCGATGGAAAAGGCAATGTGATCACCATTTGCAGCATGGAAAATGTAGACCCGGTGGGGATTCATACCGGAGACAGCATTGTGGTTGCGCCAGCGCAGACCTTAAGCGACAGGGAATACCAGATGCTTCGGACGGCAGCGTTGAACATCATTACCGAGTTGGGCATAGAAGGCGGCTGTAATGTGCAGTTCGCGATGCACACCGACAGCTTTGAATATGCGGTCATTGAAGTGAATCCCCGTGTCAGCCGATCTTCCGCATTGGCCTCAAAGGCAACCGGTTATCCCATCGCCCGGGTTGCAACAAAAATCGCGGTGGGCTATGGCCTGGATGAAATCAGGAACGCTGTCACCGGTAAAACCTATGCCTGCTTCGAACCGACCATCGATTATATCGTGGTGAAAATACCGAAATGGCCCTTTGATAAGTTTGTCCGGGCCAAAAGAACCCTCGGAACGCAAATGAAGGCTACCGGGGAGATCATGGCCATCAGCAACTCCATGGAAGGGGCATTTATGAAGGCTTTGCGATCACTGGAGCTGAACCTGTATACGCTGAAACAGCCCCAGTATGAGGCCTGGACAGATGAAGCCATGGAAAAAAAGCTGCATGATACCGATGATGAGCGTATCCTTGTTGTAGCGGAAGCCCTGAGACGAGGCTTCTCCATCGGCCATATCTACGATATTACCCGGATCGATCCGTTCTTCCTGGGCAAGTTTAAAAACCTTGTGGACATGGAAGAACTTCTGATGAAGCAAAACATTGATACAATGACCAGGGAACTGCTGCTGAAGGCGAAAAGAATGGGCTTTACCGACAAGGTGATCGCTAAATTCATGGACTGCGCAAAGCAGGAGGTTAGCCGGAAGCGCAGGGAATGGAACATTAAAGCAGTCTACAAAATGGTGGATACCTGCGCTGCAGAGTTTGAGGCAGCAACACCTTATTATTATTCCACTTATGATGAATATACCGAGGTTGTGCCAAGTGACAGGAAAAAGGTGCTTGTGCTTGGTTCGGGGCCTATCCGTATTGGTCAGGGGATAGAATTTGACTACTGTTCGGTTCATTCGGTATGGGGGCTGAAGGAAGAGGGCTATGAAACGATTATTGCAAACAATAATCCCGAAACCGTCAGCACCGATTTTGATACCTCCGACCGGCTTTATTTTGAACCTTTAACCCCTGAAGATGTTGAGAATATCATTGAAACAGAAAAGCCGGACGGTGCTATCGTGCAATTCGGCGGGCAGACCGCCATCAAGCTGACCGGCGCATTGAAGGAGCTTGGGGTGAAAATCTTTGGCACTGATGCTGAAAATGTGGATGCTGCAGAAGACAGGGAGAAGTTTGATGCCATTCTGGAAGAACTAAAAATTCCCCGCCCTGCAGGCAAAACGGTCTTCACAACTGAACAGGCTCTTGAAGCTGCGAATATACTGGGATATCCCGTTCTGGTCAGGCCCTCCTATGTGCTCGGCGGCAAGGGCATGGAGATAGCATTTAATGATGCGGATGTCCGCGAGTTTATGGAAATTATTAACCGGGAAGAGCAGGAACACCCCATCCTGGTCGACAAGTACCTGATGGGTAAGGAGCTTGAAGTAGATGCCATCTGCGACGGGCAGGACATTTTGATTCCAGGAATTATGGAGCATCTGGAAAGAGCCGGTGTTCATTCGGGCGACAGCATTTCCATGTATCCTACCCAGAGCGTCAGTAAAAAAACAAGGGACACCATTGTAGACTACACCGAGAAGCTGGCAAAAGCGTTGCATGTGATAGGTATGGTAAACGTTCAGTATGTGCTGCATAACGACGAGGTGTACGTGATTGAGGTAAACCCCCGTTCCAGCCGTACCGTTCCTTATATCAGCAAGGTGACGGGCATACCGATGGTTCAGGTGGCTACAAGAATCATGATGGGAAGAAGCCTGAGCGATTTCCCCTATGGCACAGGGCTTTATAAGGAATCGGATTATGTAGCGGTGAAGGTACCCGTGTTCTCTTTTGAAAAGCTGCACGATGTGGACACCAGCCTTGGCCCGGAAATGAAATCAACGGGCGAGGTTCTGGGCATCGCGAAAACCTTCCACGAGGCGCTCTACAAGGGAATTATCGCCGCCGGAATCAAGGTACCCGAAGCTGGAAGCGGCATCCTGTTCACCGTCAGGGATACAGACAAACCGGAACTGCTGAATTTGGCAGAAGGCTTTGAAAAGCTGGGTTACACCCTGTACGCTACCGGAAAAACCGCGCTGTATCTGAACATGCATGCGGTAGCGACAAATGCCGTGAAGAAGATCAGCGACGGCTCTCCCAACATTCTGAATTTAATTGAATCAGGCAAAATCAGGCTTATCATTAATACCCCCACGCGTGGCCGCGCGCCGCAGCGCGACGGTTTCAGAATCCGCAGAAAGGCCGTTGAAAGCTCGATCCCATGTCTCACATCCATGGATACGGCCTACGGCTTGCTGAAATGCATGCAACTGGGCAAAAAGCCGGAGGAGCTTGAAATCTATAATCTGAAAATTTTTGAAGCACCGGATAACTGAAAGCAGCTGTCATTCTGAGTGTAACGAAGAATCTACCAGATGAAGATCCTTCGTTCACTCAGGGTGACTTTCGATGATCTCATGATAATACTTTCATATCAATGACGGTCAAACAGGACTGCTCAGTAATCATATCTACCGTAATTCAGATTCAATGTTAAGTTCTAAAAAACTAAAATATTCTTAATTACAGATCAAGAAACATGGGTAAATTGTATGTATTGATCATGAAGATTTAGTTGTGAGATATAAATACGGCAGATTCGCAATTATAAAATTCATGTTGCAAAAAATAACCAAAATATTATGAGAAAGGAATGGTCGTATTATGATCTGGAAAGACAATTATGAGCTTGGCGTTCCTCAGGTTGATGCGCAGCATCAAGAATTATTCAGGCGCGTCGATTCTTTTATGCGGGCACTGCGATCTGAGGATTGCTGGGATGAGAAAACCCCGAAGATAAATGAAACACTGGAGTTTATGAAAGGGTATGTTGTAGAGCATTTCCGTGATGAAGAAGAATTCCAGAGAAGTATTAATTATCCCAGATATGAAGCTCATAAGCAGATACATGCCGACATGGTCAATTATGTGCTTGAGGTTTCCAAACAATTTGAACAATCCAATTATGACGAGCATTTGATGCAACAGTTCGGAGGCAGGCTGCTGGCATGGCTGATTAACCATGTAGCCGCAGAAGATCAACGCATAGCGGATTATGCCAAAAAAAGGAGGGGTGGAAATGGATGATAAACTGTACAATGCATTTGTCGATGCAACAAATAATGTATTTCAACTAATGCTTAACACTTTAGAAATTTCCACTCATCCCACGGAGGAATTCAAGTGTGACGACGAGGTTGATATCGCCATTAACATTATTGGTGACCTTCAGGGAGAGGTTATTTACAGGTTTCCGGTCTCGACATCTCTTAATATGGTAAACACCATGAGCGGTATGCAGTTTGAAGAGGTAGATGCTTTTGTGACTTCTGCCATATCAGAGATTGCGAATATCATAAGCGGTAATGTTCTTACAGCGCTTTCAAATAACGACACAAAATGTGATATATTACCTCCGGTGCAACGTAAGCCGGATGATAAAGATTATGAAATAAAGACAAGTTGCTGTATTAGAACATCAATCGGTGAGATCTGTCTTGAAATTAGACTGAATCAGGCTTCTTGACTTAATGCTGTTACATACCCCTTCGCGATAACGTGAGAAAAGTATTTGATAAACCATTAACTTCCGGGCGAAGGCAAACTTTTGCCCGGAAGTTTCTCTGGACGGTACGTATCTTTTCTGAACCAGATTGTGTGTAAGCAATTCAGGTTTGCTGAATGAGTAAGGACAGATTTTCTGGAATCACTCAGAGTTAAGCATAAACGAGGCTCGATACGCGGTTGATTTTGGGTTTGACAAAAAGGCTTATTCCATCTTATAATGATTTGGCAAGCATAAAATGTGCGGACATGGCGGAATTGGCAGACGCACCAGACTTAGGTGTTGTCACCTCAGTGAATGATTGATAGAATAGTAAAAAACGGTGGAAACGCTGTTATATGCGGGCGTGGCGGAATTGGCAGACGTGCAAGATTTAGGATCTTGTGTCGAGAGACGTGCAGGTTCAAGTCCTGTCGCCCGCACCACTTACAACCAGAAGGATTTGAACCCTCAAAGCTCAAATCCTTTTTACTTTTTTATCAATGGCAGACACGCAGAATCCTTACAGCGTGTCTGTCAGTTTTATATTGACCTCAATTTCTTTCACGCGCTGTTTAACCTCTATGAAATCCGTCAGGCGGCGAAGGTCGGATTCAGCGATGGGTGTGTTCTTCAGCACTTCATCGAGGGAGGATGCCTGTTTTGTCAACTCCCTGAGCCTGCGGCGAAGATTAGCGTCGTGTGTTTCGATATGATTAAGCTCCTGCCGATTGTTTTCAAGGTCGGTTATGAGCTTTTCAAGTAAAGATGTGTATCGGTCGGTGTTTTCTTTGTCCTTATGGCGGTTATCCAATCATTACCGCCATTAAAAGAGAGTGCAAGAAGAATAGGTTTTAATAGTTAATTAGGCATATTATAATATTTATTAGTTCTGAGAGATTTAAAATAGTGGCAAGGTGGTGTAAAAATGAACATATTAGAAAATCCATTTTACATATTAGGTGCGACGCCACTTGACAGTCGCAGAAAAATCAATACACTTGCCGAAGATAAGTCTCTTTTGCTAAATACTGCCGAAATAACAAAAGCTCGTGATATACTTATTAATCCATTAAAACGAATTACAGCGGAACTTCGCTGGTTTCCCGGATTAGATAAAGATCAAATGGACGAACTTCTTGGGTTCTTTGCTGAGTTACAAGCAGGAAATACACCGGAAGAGCCAAACATTTTAGACCTGAATATTTTGGCTAACTTAAATTCCAAAATGTACGCATTCCCATACCATGAAATCAACGATATTTTCAAGGCGAAATACTATATTTTGGAAATAAGCAGGCTATATGAATCTATTAATACTAATGAACTAACCGAAGAAATAAATCATGATCGCGAAATAAGCGGGTTTCCTTCTATTTCGGGAACTGCGGAAGTTGAGAAGGCAATTCGCGAATATCGGGATGATATTAAGAAAACAATTTCCCAAGCATTATTAAACTTGACACAAGAGCAGCACATCGAACTGATAACAATGCTTTCGCAAATATTCATCGCTGCAGATGACCGTTATGCCGGAAGTGCAATAATTGACGATATTCTATCGGAATACACCTTATATATCGCTGCAGAAATGCAGACACAAAAGCATCAGATAATTAGCACGGTATCAGATATCCGAGAAAGCATAGAAGATATTCATCTCGAAGGAGAATTAAAGGATTTAATTAGATTGGTTGAGCAATGGAATAAGCTTGCTCATCCGCTTCAACTTGTTGCTCAGGGAAAAGGGCAATATCATTCTGATAGCGAAGAACTTGCACACATTTTGCGAGATCTGGCAATTGACTTTCATAATAACCATGGTAAGACTGCTGAAGCGGTACTGCTTACCGATGCATTAAAAACTGTTTTTGCAGAACTGCCAGAGTTTGCGGAGCGTATTGGTGATGATGTAGATATATTGAAAAATCTTAAGGCTGAGCAGCAAGCGGAAGAAAAAGAACATCAGGAGTCAATCCGCCGGAACCGCGAAGATAAGCAATATTATGTTATGTTAAATGCAGATAGAATTGTGGTTCCGCCGTTTTGCACATGTTGCTTGAAACCAACAAATAGCACAGAAAATGTAAGCACGTCGGCAAGTCACGAAGCTTGGGGCAAAAAAACTACTCGAACAGTTTCAATGAATATGCCCCTATGCCAAGACTGCTTAGATCATAGAAAAAAAGCGAAATCGATGAAATGGTTGATAATAATACTTTCATTGGTGTTTGCTGCTATCAGTGTTCCGCTTTTTGCAAGAGCTTTCGATGTTAATGAGGATTTATTTTGGGGTCTCCCGTTTATAGTAGCAGTTGTCGCCTATTTCCTGTTGGGTTTGATAATTAAATTACCTGAACTGGGAGAAGAACACTCGGCTATGCAACAAAGCGTTTGGTTGGGTGGAATTGAAATGTCTGGTAATACGACGACGTATACATTCACTAATTGGAGATATGCAAAATTATTTGCTACGGCTAATGGAAGAAATTATTCGGAATCCAATAGGAGAAACAGAGTTAAATCTCGTTCATATCTAAGGGCTATTGACCATCCAATTGGGGTATGCGTTTCGACGCTGGCGCTTACTGGTATTATGCTGTTTTTCTTTGGCAGTACTCTGCTTTATTCGATGGATTCACTTTTACCTGGGTCAAGCGTAACGAATAGCTCAAGTTACAGTAATCCATCTTCAACAAGTAAGCCTTCCTCAAATCCATCATCGAATACGAACACCAAGCAGCAACGATTGAAGGCAATGGAGGCTGACTTGAATGAACGTCTTGCAGAAATTAAAGATATGGAAGATGAGCTTGAGAGCCTTGCTGATGATGTTGACTATTATGAATCTCAATACAATCTCACCCAAAACAACACGTATGTAAATTCTTATAATGATGCTGTTGATGAATATAATAATCTTTATAATAAGTATGACCGAGCAATAAACGAATATAATGATATCGTTGCGGAATACAATGCGCTTAACCAATCTTCTGTCAATATGAATTCGAAGAGCAGTTCCCAAAATGCTGGCCTACGGAAGACTAACTCGACAAATTCTATAGTACAAAAGACTGATTCTCAAAGCGCCACAGCACCGAAGGTTAACTCGGCAAGTTCTGCGGCAGCAAGTTCTAATTCTCAGAATTCTACACCGTCAAAAGTTAACTCGACCACTTCGGCGGCATCGAAGACGGTTTCTCAGAATTCCGCATCATCAAAGGCTAATCCGCAGGAAACAAACAATCAGCCGGGAACATTCACAATTGGTTCGAGTGGAGATGTCGTTAAAAGCGTTATGGGAACTCCGAACTCTGTAATCGGCAATACATGGAGTTATGGCTATTCTTCTGTATATTTCAGCAATGACGTAGTAAGCGGCTGGAGCATCATCGATAAGAATTTGAAGGTATATATGGGCGATAAGATATCTTCTGCCACATTCACAGTGGGTTCTACCAAAGACGGTGTTGTAAAAGCCATGGGAACGCCAAGCTCTGTAATCGGCGATACATGGGGTTATAGCTATTCTTCCGTATATTTTAGCAATGGAGTAGTAAGCGGGTGGAGTATAATTGATAAAAAGCTGAGTGTATATATGGGTGAAAAAATATCTTCTGCAACATTTATAGTAGGTTCCACCAAAGACGAGGTTGTAAAAGCTATGGGAACGCCAAGTTCAGTAATCGGCAACACATGGAGCTATGGCTATTCTTCCGTATATTTTAGCAATGGCGTGGTGAGTAGCTGGAGCGAAATTGATGTAAAACTTAATCTTTCGTAACAAGCGTAGTGGCTTATTAAGGCACGATTTGCAAGGTTATTTGCAATAATATACAATAATTGTGAATTGCTGTGGAGGTGAGCAGGTGAGCAAAGAAATATCAAAAAATAATGCTGAAGATTTCGGCGAAATTCTCTCTATAATAGAAAAAGCGCGGGAGAAAACTTTCCGTGCCGTCAATAGTGAACTCATTTCGATGTATTGGGACATCGGCAAATATATCAGCAAAAAGGTCAAGTCAAACGGTTGGGGAAAGTCGGTTGTCAGTGATTTTGCGGATTTCATTCAAAATCAATATATAGGAATTCAAGGCTTTTCCGCCTCAAACATTTGGCGCATGAGGCAATTTTACGAAATTTATTTTGACAATGAAAAACTCGCACCACTGGTGCGAGAAATTAGCTGGACTAATAACATGGTTATCATGTCACGGGCGAAGACAGTTGAAGCACGGGAATTTTACCTGACGCTTGCGGTGAAAAATCGATATTCAAAGAGAGAACTTGAACGCCAAATTGATAGTATGCTATTTGAGCGCGCAATGCTTTCCGATGAAAAGAACAAATCATTCATCGCCAAAAATCATGGTTTGACCGCGCTTCGTGATACTTACGTACTCGAATTTCTCGACCTTCCGCATAAACATAAGGAAAAAGTGCTACGAAAATCCATTGTCGCTCACCTGAAGGACTTCATCTTGGAATTTGGCAAAGATTTCTCCTTTGTTGGTGAAGAGTACCGAATTCAAGTTGGCAACAAGGATTTCTTTATTGACCTGCTTTTCTATAATCGTGAGCTTTCTTGCCTTGTGGCTATCGAACTGAAGGTCGGTGAGTTCAAGCCGGAGCATTTAGGACAACTGGAATTCTACCTCGAAGCACTTGACAGCGATATAAAAAAGCCGAATGAAAATCCGAGCGTTGGGCTAATTTTATGCACAGATAAAGATGATACAGTAGTCGAGTATGCTTTGCGGCGGAGCCTATCCCCCGCGCTTGTGGCTCAATACCAGCTTCATCTGCCGAACAAGGCGCTACTGGAGAATAAGTTGCGTGAGTTGACCGAAATAGCAGAGGCAGAAGGCGAAGCTGATGAAATAGCGGATGAGGACGAATGATTCACTGAGGTGACAATACCTTTAGGATCTGGCGGGCAACCGTGGGGGTTCAAGTCCCTTTGTCCGCACCATAACAGTTAAGGCAATTGATACAAGCGTATCAGTTGCCTTAACGTTTTTTTATGCCCCGAAAAGCCTCTGGCGCAAGTACTTTTCATAGTATTGATGCACCCGTGATAATCATCGGACCACAATATGATGCGATAGTTATGGTCATATTATCTCTCTAACCACTATATATACATATCAATTCGTTTTTTGACTTGGCTATCGTTTTTCGATTAGTCGTCTTGTCATAGAGAGTGTAGTGCCCCCAGTTGGGATGATGGTGTTAGTAAGATGAAAGCACTCGATTAGAACGGGGGCATATGCCAAGAATCCCTCAGTTCATTTGAGGGCTTCTTGGTAGTGTGCGCGGCATGCGCGCGACCTTGACGGTGAAAGTCCGTTACGGGGGTTGATAGCACCAACCGTTAGCCGAAGGCAAGGGTGTCCATCGCGAGGTGGAATCTGAAAGAAGCCGGAGGCAA
>JAEZBW010000208.1 GCA_023426765.1 Bacillota bacterium | reverse complement strand
CGTTCTTTGAGCATACAATGTCGCGGACATATTCTTTTTCATGTTTCATGGCATAATCCGAAATGAAGCGCTTCAAATCACAGATGGCGACGGCTTCGTCCACCGTTCCGCGACGGCAGCGTCTTTCGCACGGATGCGTGCAGATTCGGCCGCAGATGGAGGGCAGGGGGTTTTCCTGACGCACCAGGTGATAGGCGTCCATAAACCGCCCGGCTGCAATCAGCGCCAGATAACCGGGAATATTGACATTGGCGGGACACGAGTTTTCACAGGGAGAGATGAACAAGTCGCCGCAAACGCCGGCCCGGCAGTATTTTTTGCGGATATGTTCCTCATATTCCTCACGGAAGTATTTGATCGTACTTAAAACCGGGTTCGGAGCGGTCTGACCCAGGCCGCACATGGCGGTGTCTTTAATGACATCACCCAGTTCCTCCAAAAGCTCGATATCACCTTCCTGCCCTTCACCACGGGTGATACGTTCGAGGATTTCAAGCATCCTTTTGGTTCCTACACGGCATGCGACACACTTGCCGCAGCTTTCATCCTGAATGAAATCCATAAAGTAACGGGCCGTATCCACCATACAGGTGTCTTCATTCATTGCGATTAAACCGCCGGAGCCCATAATGGCCCCAAGCAGGGTCAGGGATTCGTAATCGGTGGGGGTGTTCAGGTTATCCTGGGTGATGCAGCCGCCGGAAGGCCCGCCGATTTGCGCGGATTTAAACCTCTTTTTATCCAGCATGCCGCCGCCGATTTTAAAGATAATTTCGCCAAGGGGCATGCCAATGGGAACTTCGATGATACCGGTGTTGACGATATCGCCGGCCAGGGCGAATACCTTTGTGCCGTGGGCCTTTTCGGTGCCGTATTGGGCATACCATTCGCCGCCTTTTTCAATGATCGGGGGAATGCTGGCAAAAGTTTCAACATTGTTGATGATCGTGGGTTTGCCGAACAATCCCTTTTCAAACGGGAACGGTGGCTTCTGGCGGGGCTCGCCGCGATTCCCTTCAATGGAAGACATCAGGGAGGTTTCTTCACCGCATACAAATGCGCCTGCTCCAATTCTGATTTCCAGATCGAAGCTGAAGCCCGAACCAAAGATATTCTCTCCGAGAAGGCCGTACTGCCGCGCCTGGTCGATGGCGGCCCCCAGACGTTCGACTGCCAGCGGGTACTCGGCACGGATATATACATAGCCTTTATTTGCTCCGATGGCATAGCCGCCGATTAACATTCCTTCAATTAAAGTATGGGGATCTCCCTCTATTACGGAGCGATCCATGAACGCGCCCGGGTCGCCCTCGTCAGCATTACATACGATGTATTTGACATCACTTTGGGCCCTGCGGCCCGCTTCCCATTTGATGGCTGTGGGGAAGCCCGCGCCGCCGCGCCCGCGAAGACCGGAGGTTTTAACCTCCTGAATGACTGCTGTATCGGTCATGAACAAAAGGGCTTTTGCCGCAGAGCTGTAACCGTTTGCGGCAATATAGGCTTCGATGCTGTTATACTCCAGAATGCCGCAGTTACGCAGCACGATTCGCACCTGCTCCCTGAAGAAATTAATGTCGTCGATTTTAGGAATATATTTGTTCAGAGCATGATCATAGAAGGTGTGTTCTGTTAATATTTCCCCGTCGATCAGGTGCGCCTTCACGATTTTTTGCGCAATTTCGGCGGTCAGCTTCGTGTAGAAGATCCGTTCGGGAAGGATCAGCATGACAGGGCCTACTGCACAGGTGCCCATGCATCCGGTTTCAAATACCCGGACCTCCTCTTCGAGTTCGAGGGCCTTTACCTGTTCTACTACCGCATCGCGTACCAAACCGCAGTCGGAGGATACACAGCCCGCACCGGCACAAATTAAAACTTGATGCTTGTATTTCCCGGAGTTGCGGAGGTATTGATCCTTGATTTTCAGCAAATCATCCCTGCTTTGAATGAAAACACTCATCCTGTTCACCATCCTTTCCTAAAACTTCGCCAGCAAGGCATTCAGTTTGGTCGGAGTCATCTGCTTGTAAACCACGTCATCGATCATGATGGCGGGAGCCAGGCCGCAGGCGCCGATGCAGCGGGCCACTTCAAAGGTGAACTTGCCGTCGGCGGTGGTTCCGCCCAGCTCGATGTCCAGTATTTTCAAAAGGTGCTCCACCAGCTTTTTACCTCCGCGCACATAACAGGCTGTTCCCAGGCAGACACGAATGGTATGCTGCCCCCTGGGCTGAACTGAGAAGAAGGAGTAGAAGGACACGACCCCGGATACCTCGGAAAAAGGAATTCCCATGGTGTCTGCGATAAATTGCTGCAATTCAAGCGGAAGATAGCCGTAGATTTTCTGAGCGGCATGCAGAACCTGTATCAGCGAGCCTTCCTTGCCGCGATACAGGTCAATGATGTTGCGTATTTCGTCGTACTTCTTTTGTTCTTCAAATGCTTCGCATTGAACTTTTTTCTTCATGCTTTCCCTCCTCACCGAAACTGTTTGAAGTATCATTTTCTGCCCTGTTAAACCACTGCGGGATAAATGTGAAAACCCCGCAACGCAGATGTTTTGCCCTGCGTCCGGCAGATAACGCAGGATGCACATGAATACACGGATGTGCTTGATTCAGTGCCGGCCGGTTAAAAAAGATACAATCAGGGTATACCTGTTGAGGGTTGCAAGAATATTCCAATGATTTAAGCATATCGAACATATGTGAGAAATAAATGAAATGACAGAGAAAAAACCTTATTTATTTGTGCAGTTTATACAAAATTAAGTTTATGATGGTTTCTCGTTTCACAATAGCTTCACAAAAGTAAAAAGACCGTACTCCGGATAGAGCACGGTCTTTAATGTCATATCAAGGTGATTGCTAAAATATTGACATTGTGAGGAACAGTGTGGACAGCAGGGAAGCCACAAGGGATACAACTGTAATCTGTGTATTGATGGACGGGCCTGCGGTATCTTTGAACGGGTCACCGACGGTGTCGCCGACAACAGCGGATTTATGGGCATCAGAGCCTTTTCCGCCTTCATGACCGGATTCCACGTATTTCTTCGAGTTATCCCACAAACCGCCGGAATTGGACATAAACAAAGCAAACAGCAGACCGCTGACGATATTACCGGTGAGGAAGCCGCCGATGGCCTCTACACCGCCGATGAAACCAACGAACAGCGTAGCGACGATAGCCATTAAGCCTGCGGGGATCAATTCCTTGATAGCACCTGTGGTTGCGATATCGATACATTTTTCATATTCGGGCTTGACGCCTTCTTTTCCTTCTTTTAAGCCGACAATTTCCTTGAACTGACGATGGATTTCAGCCACCATTCTCTGTGCGTTTCTGTCAACACCCAGCATCAGCATGGCGGAGAATACAACCGGAATGGCTGCTCCGATTAAAAGGCCAAAGAATACGAGCGGGTTGATAATGGCAAAATTAAGGGACTCCTGGGTATATCCAGCGATGCCGTGTTCTGCAGCAGCAGAGAGAACTTCGCTCTTAAAAGCACCCAAAAGAGCTATAACGGTAAGACCTGCGGCAGCAATTGCAAAGCCTTTGGTGACGGCTTTAACGGTATTGCCGGCGCTGTCCAGTTCATCGGTGATTTCAAGAACCTTATCACCCAGGTTGCCCATTTCAGCAAGGCCTCTGGCATTATCTACGATAGGTCCGTATGCGTCATTGGAGATAATCATGCCCACGATGGAAAGCATTCCAACAGCGGCCATGGAGATACCAAACAACGGATTAATGGATTCACACAGCTTATAAGCAACGAGAGAGGCAACAGCGATACCGATCATTGCGGGCAGAACGCTGATCATACCATAGGACATTCCTGAAAGGATTGTAAAGGCCGGGCCTGATTTTGATGCTTTCGCAACAAAATGGACGGGCTTCTTGCTGTCATCGGTGAAGTAGTCGGTAGCAATACCAATAATTACACCAACAACGAGACCGACAATACAAGCACCCCAAATGCGCCATTCCAAACCGAAGGCAATGGTAGCAAGTGCGGTTAATACAATATAAATACCGGTAGTGATATAGGTACTGTTGTTCAGAGCCTTTGTCGGGCTTCCGTTCTTACCGATACGCGCAAATGCGACACCAATGATGGAAGCCAGAAGCCCGAGAGCTGCATAACAGAATACCGTGCCCTGGAAAAATGTGCTGTTTGTGCCGGCGTCCAAAGCGGAAGCCATAACAAGAGCGGCAGCCATGGAGGCTACGTTTGAATCGAAAAGGTCAGCGCCCATTCCTGCAACGTCCCCTACGTTGTCACCAACGTTATCGGCGATTACGGCAGGGTTTCTCGGGTCATCCTCCGGAATGCCAAGTTCAACCTTACCAACAAGGTCTGCGCTGATATCGGCGGTTTTTGTGAATATGCCGCCGCCTGCTTTCGCAAACAATGCCAGGGAGCTTGCTCCAAAGCTGAAACCCAGTAATGCGGTGGTATTGTTGGTAGCGAGAAGAACAGCGGCTACGCCCAGCAGAGAGGATCCGACAACGGCCATACCCATTACGGCACCGCCACGGAAACCAGCCATAAAGGAAGGCTTGATTCCGTTTTTCGCGGCTTCAGCCGCTTTGATATTGGCAATGGTGGCAACCTGGATCCCGATTTTTCCGGCTATCCCGGAAAAAACAGTACCAAGGATATACGTGACTGCCATGGTAACATTTTTCATGATGTTTCCGTTCCAAATAGGGCTAGGAAGGAATATCAGAATCAGAATTGCTGCGACGCCTGCAAAACGAGCCAGAACCTTGTATTCCTTGTTAAGGAAAGCTTTAGCTCCCTGCTGGATCAATTTGCCGACCTCAGCAATTTTTTCATTGGAGGAGGGCTGTTTCTTAACCCACTTGTACAGCCAGCCTGCAAAGAGGAAGGATACAATCGCGACCCCGATTGAGATGAGCTCGAATGTTGTGACATTCATACAAACACCTTCTTCGTAATATTAAATTGAAATCATATGGATGCTGCCTTCAAGTCTTATTAAAAGGAATTTGGACTTATCGTACAGAACCCCTGAAAATAAAGGCTTGGAAGTCCTCATGCAATGATTCTTGAAATAAGCCGAACAGAATATATGATAACATGAAGCGCTTTAGTTTGCAAGGAGATTCATAACTTTCGCATACTAAATAAAGCGGGCGATATTCTTCATTCCATCAGGCTTTCTGCTACAGTTCCTTACTATAATATATAGAAACGTAAAATGAGTGCCTGACCAAATTTTTCACTAAATCACCCGTTCAATTTGATAAAACCTTAAGCCTGCGTTACGATGTGTTGCTT
>JAEZBW010000197.1 GCA_023426765.1 Bacillota bacterium | reverse complement strand
CAACAGACCAGCCAGGACCAGCAGCATCCAGCCGACCAGCCGGCTTACGCCGTCGAGGGGCATCTTGCCGAGTATCCGCGCCCCGGCGAAGGCTCCGGCAAAGGCGCAGGCCGAGGCGGCCAGGAGCAGGGGGAGGTTGTCGGCCACGCCCAGCGCGGACAGATGGCCGGCGTAGACGGCCAGCCGGGCGGCGTCCACCAGACAGGCCACGACCACGCCGGTGGCGATGAACGTCTCCTTGGGCAGGCCCAGGCGCAGGAGAAAAGCGCTGCGAAACGCGCCCTGATGGCCGGACAGGCCGCCGAAGAAGCCGGAGACCAGTCCGCCCAGGGGCAGCAGGGACGGAGGCAGGCCGCGCTTTTTGATGCGTCGGGTGATTTCCGGCAGGGAGAACAGCCCGATGAGCAGGCCGACCACGAGCTTGACCGGCGTGACGGCGTGTGGCGCGCCGAAAAGCGTGTAGGCGGCCACGGGCGGCAGATCGGCCAGGGCGACCAGCAGGGCCGCGCCGCCGAAGCTGGCCGCAAGGGCCGGCAGCCCGAACACGGCCGCGACCTTCCAATCGGCCTTGCGGGCGAAAAGCGCCAGCTTGAAGAGGTTGTTGGCGAAGTGCACCAGGGCGGTCATGGCCACGGCCGCCTCGACGGGGAAGTAGATGGCCATGACGGGTGTGAGGATGGTGCCCAGGCCGAAGCCGGAATAGAGGGTCAGCAGCGAAGCGACCAGGGCGGTGGCGCAGACGGCGAAAAGGGCGGACATGGGGCGCTCCTTGCAGAACTGTAATTTTGACACAACGGTCTGTTTTTATAGCCAATGTCTGTTTGTTGGGGGTGTTGCATGATTTTGTGTAATTACATATGAGTATTAAATAGGAGTGTCTATGTTTAGCCAGTCTTTTAAGATACGTTCTGCACGATTCGCGACGAAGTTTTTAACAATCTATGGCCTTATTTGGCTTTTTGTAAATTCTTTTAGCAACTTAGTGGCAACCATTCCTGAGGCTTACAAGGGATGGGCGTATGGTGCGTTCCTGGGGTTGAGTGTGCTCGTTACTTTTATTTGTTCTCGAAAAAAGAAAAAAATTAATGTTGATGTGAATGGAGTATCTATAAGCATTTTTGTTGGAGATTTATTTAAAGAAGCTGGGATGAGGGTGATCCCTGTAAACGAGTTCTTTGACAGATGTATTGGAAAGCCAGTTTCAAACAATAGTCTTCACGGGAAATTTATTCTTTCTATATTGGATGGGAAAAGCGATCTTTTTGATCAACGCATTTCGGCAGCACTGGTTGGTAAGTTTTCTGAATATGTTGCAGAAAAGCAACCTCCAAATAGCGTTATCCAATTGGGACAACAGCTTTTATCGATGACGTCAAAGGGGCGAGCTACTTTTTAGTTGCACTTGCCAGGACAAATGTTGAGACGGCTAAAGCTTATGCGTCAAAAGAAGATTATAATACCGCGCTCAATGGTTTGTGGAAGGCAGTATATGAGTTTTCGTCTGGAATGTCCGTCGTTACACCGGTCATGGGGAATGGGTTGTCAAACGTTTCTCGCGATCCACATCTATTGATTAGGATGATTATTTTCTCTGTCGCGACACAGAACGTTGCTCCGACAAGAAATATCAGTATTGTTATGACTGAAGAGCAGTTTGAAAAAGTCGACCTGTTGGCAATAGAGAATGAATGGAGGTGGAGGGGGAATGGGAAATAGAACGGCAACTTATGTCGCATTCGCAGCCCAAGGAATGACCGATCCGACGAAGTCGGATATCAAGTATTTTAATTTGCTTAAGGCATGGAGAGAAAAAGATAGCATAGATTTCTCTTTCGTTGATGCGCATGAAAAAACTAGTCAGTGTCGGGATTCGAGTACTTTTGAAACTATTACTCGACGGTTGAGAGAACGTTTGGATTGTAGTAAAAATCTATTGCTTTTGACGAGTTCTAGCACAAAGTTAGATAACGATTTCGTTCCGTACGAAGTTGAGTATGCTATGGCATGTGAAATGCCTATTTTGGTTTGCTATCTGGATATTGGGGGAAGGTCGGCCCTTTCTGATATTAAAGAAATAAAGAAATTATGGCCAGAGCCCCTTAAGAAAGCGATTGATGAGGATATTATAAAGACGATCCATTTTCCTTTTTATAAAAATATAATTTTGGAGGCAATAAATTATTTCAAGCCAAGTGTTCAACCGAAATATACGGTGACAGTATTTACTGATGCGGTTTATAAGAAGTTTGGATTATAGCTTTCGAGTATTTGTGGGCCGCCCCTTCCGGAGCGGCCCGCCGTTCTCGCAGTCTTGCGCGCTTTCCCCTACGCCCCCTGGGCCCAGCGAATCAGCCCCAGGCTGTGGGAGTCGAGCAGCAGCGGATGGTGCGGCAACACCCGCACCGTGAAGCCGAAACGCCCGGCCTCGGAGGGCTGCACCTCGCCCATGTACACGTGCCAGCCGTCGGCCGTCGTCTCCACCGGCCGCATGTCCACCGTCTCGCGCTGGGCGAACTTGCCCTCCACGTCCAGCCGGCCGGCGTAGATCTGCACCGACACGTCCTGGGGGCGGATGCCGTTTAAATGCACTTCGCAGGTCACCCGCACCGGGTCGCCCACGTGCAGCTGCTCGGGGTCGCCGGCCCGCACGTTGC
>JAEZBW010000140.1 GCA_023426765.1 Bacillota bacterium | reverse complement strand
GAGCGGCAGGTAGGCGAGCTGGTGGTGCAGTCCGACTGCATGCTGGCGGGCTACTACAACCGGCCTGATGCCACCTCTGAAGCTTTTGTGGATGGCTGGTACCGCACCGGCGACTTTGGGTATATCGCCAGCGGCGAGGTGTACGTCACCGGGCGTAAGAAAGACCTGATTATCACTGGCGGGCGCAACGTTTTTCCGCAGGATATCGAAGCCGCGGCGGGCGAGGTGGCGGGCGTTCACCCGGGGCGCGTGGTGGCCTTTGGCATTTATAATGATAACCTGGGCACCGAAGATGTGGCGCTGGTAGCCGAAGTTGACCTGGGCGAAGCAGAGCTGGCCGACGACGAGGCGCGGCAGAAGCTGGAAGACGCCATCCGGCTGGCGGTGAACCGGGGCACAGCGGTATCGCTGCGGCATATCCGGCTGGTCGGCCCGCACTGGATGATCAAAACCAGCTCAGGCAAGACCGCGCGTTCCGCAAACCGGGAGAAGTTTTTGGCGGAGATGGGATAACCATGGAGAGACGGAATTTGGTGACACTGCGAACACAACGCCTGTATCTGATCGCCCTCAGCCGCGATCAGATCGACAAGGCATTGCACGACGTCGATGCACTGGCGCGCGATCTGAATATCACCATCACCCCGGGCACATTCTCCGAAGAGTCGCGCCAGGCCATGACGATCAAGATCACGCGCATGGACTACGTCGACCCATCGCTGCACGAATGGTTCACTTACTTTCTGCTCGTCCATACCGCCGAGCGCGTGGCCGTTGGGGTATGCGGGTTCAAGGGCATGCCAAATGCCATTGGCTCGGTGGAGCTGGGTTACGCATCGCACCCCAACCACCGCAACCGCGGCTACATGACCGAAGCCGTGCGCGCGCTGATCGAGTGGGCTTTTACTCATGAGAACTGCGTCGTCGTCACCGCGGAGACACTGCGCGAAAATATCGCCTCACAGCGGGTGCTGCAAAAGGCTGGCATGACCTTTGACCGCGCCGTTGACCACATGCTGTACTGGAAGATTCCGAAGCCCGAAAACCACCGGTAGTATTTCACCCTGCCTCACGCTATAATCATCAATGTTGATCTAAGTACTCTGAAAATATTTTTGTGTTCGTTGGTTGTGCGACACCATCACGCAACCAACAAAAACAAAAATATTTTCAAACAGATACGAAATTGGATGATTAAAACGGGAGCAGGAATTATGGCCGACTCACATTCCATTCCGGTGGCGTTTGTACCCTCTGGCCTCGACCGCTACGGTGAGAACCATAGCCTGGGTGTCAGCGAAATTGCGTTTAAGGTGGCGGGGCAGGGCGAGGAAGGCACGTTCATCCTGGAAAATACCTTCCACGTGGCGGGCGGGCCAGCGCGGCACCTGCACTTCGAGCAGGACGAATGGTTCTACATTGTAGAGGGGGAGTTCGTCTTTGAAGTGGGCGAGGAGACCTTCCGATTGCGGCCCGGCGATTCGCTGCTGGCGCCCCGGCGTGTTCCGCATGTGTGGGCCTTTGATGGAGCAGTCCCGCAGGGCAGAATCATCGTGGCCTTCTTTCCGGCTGGGAAAATGGAAGCATTCTTTCGCAAGGTGACCCCCGCGCAGTCGATGCCAAAACCCGACCCCGATCTGTGGCGCGCGCACGGCATGGAACTGCTTGGCCCGCCGCTGAAATTACCATAAAGGCGGTTCTTTCGATGGCATATTTTCGCAAGTTAGATATTACCGACGGCGATGTGTGTATTGGCGCCCCGCTGCTCGAAAAGTTAGCCACGCTCTCAATTGCGGAGGATGTGTCGAACGACGTTAACCACTGGCTTCAAGAAGCAGCCACCAACCCGGCGGTGCTGTACTTTGGCATCTTCCACTGGCAGACCTGGGTGGGCGAAATCTTGCTGCACGATATTTCTACCGATACGGGCGAAAGCCTGATCGCGTTTCATCTGTTTGACCCGCATATGCGCTGCAAGGGTATTGGCACCCGGGCGCTGGGCCTCCTGGTGGAATATGTAAAGGCAGAAACCTCACTGCGGGAGCTTGTCATCATCACCTCGCGGGAGAACACGCCTTCCCAGCGTATCGCGCTCAAAAATGGCTTTCACTTCGCCGGGCCGTCTCGCGAAAACCCGGAAGACGGTATGGTGTTTGTGCTGGATATTGCGCGGTAGGTGGGCGGGAGGTGCTTGGCGGCTTTAGCCGCCAAGCCTTCTCCGTCTCAATGACGCCGCTTCTTGATCCCCGCCGTCACCGGCTTGCGATGGCAGACCTCCACCGCTTTCCCTGTCCCGCAAGGGCAGGGCGTGCCTTCCGGCACCTCGCGCAGGGGCGGGGTATCCGCGAGCAGGCGCATAACCTCTGCCGGGGCGCGGTTGGCGCGCAGCAGGGCGGTCATCAGCTTCATCGGGCGGTCGATGTAGGTGAAGAAGGCCTTGAACCCATCGCACAGCGCGTTGAGGCCGGGCTCGCCGTCGGGCGTCTTCAGCACACGGTCTTTGGGGCAGCCGCCGTTGCAGATGAAGCGCACCGAACACTCGCGGCAGTAGCGGGGGAGCGTGTCGCGCTTGGCCAGCCCAAACGCCATCTGGCGCGGGTTGCTCACCAGCTCCTCCAGGGGCGTCTCGGTGATATTGCCCAGGCGATAATCCGGCTCCACGTAGTGGTCGCAGGAATAAACGTCACCGTTCCACTCCATCGCCATCCCCAGGCCGCAGGTTTCCTCGAAGATGCAGAGACCTGGGCGGTGTCCGCTCCAGCGGGCGAGGGCTACGTCGAAGATTTGGACAAAGCGCTGGCCCACATCGCGGCGCACCCATTCGTCAAAGATGTCGATCAGGAAGCGCCCGTACGCCGCGCCGGTCACTGAGCGGTTGCTGAGCCGCGTGCCCTGCTGATAGCCCGTATCGTTGTCGCGCTCGACGATAGGGATAAACTGCATGAATTGTGACCCGGCTTCGTCCCGCAGGAAGCGGTAGACTTCTAACCCATGGGCCGCATTGGCCGCGTTTACGCAGGTG
>JAEZBW010000118.1 GCA_023426765.1 Bacillota bacterium | reverse complement strand
GTTATGAACTTACCGGAGACCACAACCTTGCAGTTTTTGATAAAAGCACCCTGCAAATCCTTTTCATATCCCGGGAAGCAGATAGCTTCGTGATCTTTCAGGTAACCCCTTTTTCCAAGAATCATTGGGGCTGCGCAAATGGCCGCCATCCATTTGTTCTGTTCCACCCTTTGTGCGATAACATCTTCCAGCGGTTTATGGTTGTAGAGGTTTTGGGTTCCAGGCCCACCGGGCAGGATAACCATTTCCGCGTTTAATAAGTCCGCATCATCCATCAGCATATCGGCAATAACCGGGATTTGATGGGAACCGGTAACCGTTTTGCTGTTCGAAATCGATACGGTGCAAACTTCGATATTCGCTCTGCGCAACACATCCACAGGGGTTAATGCTTCTATTTCTTCAAATCCATCCGCCAGCATGACATAAACCATATCCTTTACCTCCAAGCTTCAATGAAAACCTATCCATCATACCCAACAACAGGTTTGGATCAGGTTGATTATATCATACCTCAAACCAGCACTTCAAATGCAACCTTTCAATGCAGCTTTCCACCGGTGAGTCAAAATCCAGCCCCAACTCCCCGAAGATACGGCAGGCTTAAACTATCCCTTCTTAAATGATGTATCAGATAAAACCAGAAAAATAATCTCTACAGTTTGCTGTAATTATATGCTAAAATGATTGAAAAGCTCATTGCTGATGAGGGGAGCTGGCAGGTATGCGAGTATATAATGCTTACAGCGGTACGAAGGAAGAGTTTATTCCCATAAAAGAAGGCAGGGTGAAAATGTATGCCTGCGGCATTACGGTTTATGATGATTGTCACGTCGGTCATGCCAGACAGGCGATCATTTTCGATATCATCAACCGTTACTTAAAGTTTCGGGGGTATGATGTTACCTATGTCCGAAATTACACCGATGTGGATGACAAAATCATCGCGCGGGCGAATGCATTGAACATGAATGTGCTTGCCTATTCGCAGAAAAAGGTTGAAGAAGCGGAAGAAGACCTGTCTGCACTTCGTGTGACGGATGCAGATATTAAGCCCAAGGCATCGGAATACATTGAATTGATTATCAAATTCACAGATGGCTTGATTCAGAAGGGGCACGCCTACTCGACCTCGCGGGGAGATGTTTATTTCTCTGTGGAAAGCTTCAAAGGGTATGGGAAGCTTTCCAACAGAAACACCGATGAACTGCTGTCAGGGGTGCGCAAGGAAGTAGAGGAAGGGAAACAGAATCCCCTCGATTTCGCTTTATGGAAATCTGCAAAGGAAGGGGAGATCTCCTGGGACAGTCCATGGGGGAAGGGCAGACCAGGCTGGCATATCGAATGCTCCGCGATGGTTTTGAATACCCTTGGCGAAAGCATAGATATCCACGGCGGAGGCAAAGACTTAATTTTTCCGCACCACGAGAATGAAATTGCTCAAAGTGAAGCATATACAGGAAAACCATTTGCGAAGTATTGGGTGCATAATGGTTTAATCACTATCAATGGGCAGAAAATGAGCAAATCCCTGGGGAATTCGCTTACGATTAAAGAAGTGTTAAGCCTGTACCACCCCGAGGTCATCCGATATGCAATGGTTGAAAAACATTACTCTTCCAATGTGGATTTGAATGAAAAGGTTTTTCAGCTGGCTGAGAATCAGCTCTACTATTTTTATCAAACGATTACCAATATCAATACAACTATAAAAAACAATGGAACCCCGACAGACGGCGCAGTGCTCGAGCCCGCATTTATAGAGACCATCGGGAAGGATTTTATTGAAGCGATGGATGATGATTTTAACACTGCGGCTGCCATTGCACAGCTGTTTTCCATCTGCAAGTATGCGAATACGCTTATCAGCAACAGAAAACACAGTGGCAGGGACATTTGTGCCACGCTCGGAGAAATCAGGAATAAAACTGTCTCAATGTTTTCTCTGCTGGGGTTACTGCAGGAAACACCGGAAAGCTTCGTTGCTGATTTGAAGAATAAACACCTGAAGAACCTGGGAATCACCCAGGATGAAATTCTTGATTTCATCCTGCAAAGAAATAAAGCCAAGCAGGAAAAAAACTATGAGGTTGCCGACAAAATCCGAAATGAACTGCTGGATCGGGGGATTATTCTCAATGACAGTAAGGAAGGCACCCGGTGGGATATCAAAGACTTATATAATATTGGGTAGGCTTGTATTGCATATTACTCTTGAGTAGCTCTATAATGGAAGGAGAGGGTTTACAAATTTCAACACGAAAATCAAATATATGCAAGGGGTCTTAATATGCCAAGGTGTACCGAATGCAAGCATCAGGGAAAGTACAGCAGTTTTGACTTGGGAGTTTCAGGTTTTATGAATTTCCAACTAATGGGCTTTGAAGAACTGGCGAAGAAGTATGGCTTCAAAAACGAGGATCTGCAAACAAAAGCCATGAAATGCCAGGCACCGGGCGGAGGTCCTACACAAAGCCCCATTGTTCTGTTCCAGGCGCTGACCGATCAGCCCTGTGACTATTTTGTTCAAAAAGCAAATACAGCTCCACAGACCATATCAAAACACAACGTAACTCCTGCAGCATCTTCCGCTTCCAATACAGCCAAATCGAATACCACCGCAAAACCCGACCAAAGTGCAGGACAAAAGAATGGCAAGAAGTGGTGGCAATTCTGGAAATAGTACGTATTATCCGCTTCTGAAAGAAAAAAAGGACGCCGAAACAATCGTCGAAAAATCCGGGTGGAGTCCTCCATCCGGATTTCAAGGAATAAAGCATGAAAAGAAAACCACGCATCTTCAGGGTATTTATCAGCTCAACCTTTGAAGATTTGAAGGCTGAGAGAGATACCCTTTACCAGAAGGTTTTCCCCAGGTTGAAAGCTTTATGTTTAGAGCACGGAACCCGGTTCCAGGCCATCGATCTGCGGTGGGGGATCAGCGAGGAAGCCGCGCTGAACCAGCAAACCATGTCGCTATGCCTGAATGAGGTGCGCCGCTGTAAGGAACTCAGCCCAAAACCCAATTTTCTGATTCTTCTCGGAGACAGATATGGGTGGAGACCCCTGCCATCTGAAATACCGGATACTGTTTTTCAACACATTCTAAAAAATACTGCCTGTGAAGAAGAAATCGATTTGCTTAAAAGCTGGTACAGGCTGGACTTAAATGCTATTCCACCGGTTTGGTGCCTTATGCCCAGAACGGGTATATGGATCGGACAGGAGCGATGGGATGAAACTGAATCCCGCCTTGGAAGCATTATCCGCAAGGGCGTTTCAGATCTGAAGGATGATGAACGTTACCCCTATATTTCGTCTGCGACGGATCAGGAGATTGCTCTTGGCGTATTTGAAGAAGCCGGCTCAGCAGACCATGTGCATGCTTTCTTCCGTACCATCGAAGGTTTGCCGGATTACGGTGTTCACCCGTTCACATCAAATGAAGACGAATCCAGTCATTTGACATATGAACTGAAAGAAAGGCTGCGGGCCGGCCTTGGGAAGAATGTTCAGGAATATAAGGCGAAATACAGGCAGGCTGGAATCACTTATGATCATCTGGAGCCTTTGTGTGAGGATGTTTATGCTTCCCTTTCAGAAATCATCCTGGATGAGATTGCTACCCTTGAGCAGCAGGATTTCGTAGAAGCGGAGGTTGCGGAGCATGATTCCTTTGGAAGGCAGTATGCCCTGAACTTTTTTGGAAGAAAAACCCTGTTGGACAAGATCAAAATGTATGCAGCATGTGAAATGGACAACTCAATCGTGAAGCCATTGGTTTTATATGGAGCGGATGGCTCAGGAAAAACAGCTCTGTTGGCAAAAGCTTCAGAGGACTTTACGAAGATTTTTCCTGATGCATGGATAATCAAACGTTTTATTGGGGAACCCCCCCTGTCATTGGATAAACACACCCTGTTTGACAGCCTGTACCGCCAGCTGTGCCGTTTATGCGGCAGGTTGCCGGTTTCTCATCACAGTGACTTTCAGCAGTTAGCCACTCACCTGAAAGAAGTATTAAACGATGCCTGTTCTCAACACAGGGTGGTGATCCTTCTCGATGACATTGACCGAATATTTTCCGATGAGGATTTTACAGGATCTTCGCTGATTCCATTTGAACCGGATCGAAATTTCCGTCTGGTTCTGTCGATGTCATCCGAAAACTTCGCGAAACTGGGGGATGACAATTTTTATCAAGGTATTCCTGTTACGATGACAGATATGGATTTAACAGAATGCCGTGAATATCTGGAACAGAGGCTGAGAAAGGCGAACCGTTGTCTGCAGACACTCCAATATGCCTATGTGATGGATTGTTTCCGGTATAACGGGCAGCCGTTGTATCTTTCTCTGGTTTTACAGGAAGTTATCCGATGGAAATCTTTTGAGGATTGTAACCTTTTTGCTGAAGGCAAGCGGCTGGGAGCCGGGACGGAGGATCAGCTCCGAAGGCTCCTTGATAACCTGTGCAGTGTCACGAACCATGGCCCGATGCTGGTTTCACATTTTTTCGGATACCTTGCATCCAGCAAAAACGGTCTGACTGAAGATGAAGTGCTGGAACTATTAAGCCGAGATGACGAAGTCATGCAGGAGTTCAGGCTGCGGTTTCCCAAATCACCGCAAACAGGAATGCTGCCGGTTGTTGTTTGGGCCAGGCTTTATCAGGATATCAGGCCATACCTGTCGGAGAGCAACGGAGATGGAACAATTCTCATCCAGTTCTTTCATACCTCGGTTCAAAAGATGGTGCGGGAGATGCTTTTATCGGGCTCTGAACAAATCCGCTACCATAGCAGGCTTGCGGAATACTTTGCGATGCAGCGGATTGAATACGATACATCACCGTCTTCTGTTTACAACCTGCGAAAATTATCGGAACTGCCCTATCAGCTCACCATGTTGCGTGATTGGCCAAGGCTTCAGGATGTCCTTTTCAATATGGATTTTCTGTATGCAAAGCTGCAGTGCTTTGGCGTTTATGCCATTATTGAAGATATTCGGCGCAGTTATAAGATGGGAATACCCGGATCGGAGCTGAAAAAAATTGGTGATGTCCTGCAATCTGTGGCGCATATCCTTAACATGCATCCCGGAGAATTACCGGGGCAGTTGATCAGAAAATTACAACCTGGAGAATCGGCATCTCTGGATGATTTTATCCAGGGGGTGCTTTCATGGAGAAAAATCCCCTGGCTTTGTCCGCTAAACCCACACTTAAAGTCCAGCGAAGCCGTTAATGAGATGACCCTGACGGGGCATGCCGACTGGATAGAGTCCGTCACTGTTTTCTCCGGTGGAGAATATGCAGCTTCCTGTTCCGATGACGGCATGATCAAGGTCTGGAACCTCAGCAAGGGAAATGCCATACTCTCTCTGAAGGGGCATTCCGCTAAAGTGCGGGATATCAAGTGTGTTCCCGACGGAAAACTGCTGCTGTCGGCATCTGACGATAGCACCATTAAAGTTTGGGATCTGAGGAAGGGAAAAGAAATCCGGACTTTAAAGGGGCACCAGGGAGGCGTCGGTTCTTTAGCCGTTTCTACAGACGGAAGGTTTGTTGTTTCCGGATCGGATGACGGTACGGTAAAAATATGGGATATTCCAAGTGGCTCACTTGCTGCAACACTCGCCGGCCATACCGATTGGGTTCGCGGTGTGGCGTTTTCACCGGACAACCGCTTTATTGCTTCAGTTTCCGATGATACTACTGTTAAGCTTTGGGATTTTCACAGGCGTTCCCTTGTTTGCACCTTCACAGGTCATGAAAGAACGGTTTGGGGAGTTGCGTTTACTCCGGACGGGCTGAAAATCGTGACATCCTCCTATGATAAAACCGTTAGAATCTGGGAACTATCCTCCAAAAGCCAGCTTGCGGTCATAAAGGCTCACGGGGATTCTGTCAGAGGTGTGGCAGTAACGCCTGACGGTAAATATATCGTATCCTCATCTGATGACCATACCGTAAAGCTTTGGGATACTAAAACACTAAAAAATGCCTTCGTTCTGAATGAACACTCCGCTGCAGTATGGGCGGTGGCGGTGACGCCGGACGGGAAACGCGTTCTTTCCGGATCGGGAGACAGGACGGTACGCATTTGGAATATTTCCGAACAAAAGTACACGCATGGTTCAGGCAGCAGTTTCAATACGACAGGAGTGGCATTTGATGCCAACGGAGACCGATGTGTATCCATTTCCGGGGATGCAGTCATCACTCTATGGGATGCAAAGGGAGCCCGGAAAATAAAATCCTTCCGCGATAACTGCCATACAGCGCTTGATATTGCAATAACCCCCGATGGACAAAAAGCGGTTACCGCCCTGTTCGATCATACCCTGAATGTATGGGATCTTCATACAGGTTCCCTGTTGCATTCCTTAAAGGCCCATACCGACCGGGTCAACAGGGTTCTGGTGACACCTGGAGGTAAGGTTGCCATCTCAGCATCGAAGGATGCATCGGTATCCATATGGAATCTGGAGACGGGCACCGAGCTTTTTGCAATCAATGCCCACGGATGGGCGGTTTCAGCCCTTTGCCTCAGCCAGGATGCTAAATACATCTTCTCTGCGTCGCGGGATGGTGAGATTAAAAGATGGGATTTATCACAGCAAAAAGGCTTTCTGGTTGCCAAAAATCTTCCCATTGTCTGGAGTATGGATTCCATTGGCCCGACAACGATTGCAACAGGCTGTGATGACGGAACGCTAAGAATTATGGATTGGGAGACCCAAACCTTGCTCCAGACCGTCCAGGCACATGAAAAATCCATTCGCTCTGTCAGGAGAACGGGAATACAGTTCGTTACGGCTTCCGATGACGGGTTTGTAAAGATTTGGTCGGCAGAAGGCCGGGAGATATCCGGGTATGCCCTGGAAGAGCAGACAAAATGTTTGGCGGTTTCATCTGATGCATCCATCATCGCATGCGGCGGCGAAGGGGGATATGTTCACTTCTGCCGGTTCATGAAATAGAAAGGGGGACACAGGAAATGCTTTTTGATTTCTTTCGCAGGAAAAACGGGGTGGTGCAGGGTAATAAGCCTGGAAGGGTAACTCCCGCAGTCATTAAAGAGCCTAAGTTCGTGGAAATTACACAACGGGGAAAGTTCACCTATGAGAAATACTTCGTGCAGGATACGATCAGCGCAAAAGCCTTCCTTCAGAAAAAGAAGGTGGACAAGCCTAATTATTACATCCAGGTGGAAACGAATGAAAGCGACAACCATACAGGACATGGCATATGGGGAATTGACAGAGAAGGGATGTATCTGACGAAGCTTTTCCCATGGCAAAGGGATTTATCCCTCTCCCAGTGCGAAGGAATGATCACAAAGCCTCCCACATCCTATGCTGCGAATATCGCTAATTTGGAGTATTCGGATAATTTTGCCTGTCATATCACTTGCGGCGGCTGCGGCCATGAGTGGTTAGATGCGGTAGCCTGGCAGAATGATACTGTGGTGAAGTGTCCGGAATGCGGAAAGTATAACAAGGTTGACAGCAGATGCGTGATGCTCGGGTAGCGTAAAACGCATGAGCAACCGGCAAGCTATGCGGGGCATTATAAGATGCCTGATACTCGGGTATTGCAAAGCCCCTGCTTTACAGCAGGGGCTTTCGTTCAATTATGCCAAACGCTGGAACGAACACTCTGCTTGACGGAAGCAATTTTTTATTTTAAAATAGTATCATAATATAAAATAGTGTTTCATAATATGAAACGGAGTTGAGCGATTGAAAGAACAGAATGTTCAGACATTGGACAGAACCCTGGACATTATCGAGCTGTTGGCTACATGCTCTCAGGGAATGGGCGTTACCGAGATCGGACAGCAGCTTCAGCTGCATAAAAGCACGGTTCACAGGCTTATCAATGCTCTCGCTCATCGCGGATATATTGAGAAGGATCAGAGAACCGGACTCTATAAAATTGGCCTTAAGTTTATTGAAATCAGCAGTCTCTATTTGCACCAGCTGGAATTGAAAACCGAGGCGGTACCGATGATGCGCCGCCTGGCCGAAATAACCGGACAGGTGACCCACCTGGCCATATTGGACGAAACCGATGTGGTCTATATAGAAAAGGTGGACGTTGTACAAAGCCTTCGGCTATACTCACACATCGGAAGACGGATTCCGGTATATTGCTCTGCCCTGGGAAAGGTTTTACTGTCCGGGCAAAGCAGCCTGCGGCAAAAACAAATTCTGCAGAGCATAAATTATATACCTTATACTGAAAATACAATTCAGGATCCGGAAGCTTTGTTTTCAGAGCTTCAAAAAACATCACAAAGAGGATGGGCTGTTGATGACGAAGAGCATGAAGCTGGAATCCGCTGTATCGCTGCTCCCGTAAGGGACTTTACACGAAAGGTCATCGCTGCCCTCAGTATATCGGGTGATAAAAACACCCTGACTGCGGAGCAGGATGAAAAATTCAGCGCAATGGTGATTGAAGCGGCCGGTGCCATTTCAAAAAGGTTGGGGTTTATATGATGGCATTCAAATATCCCCCACCGCTTTCTAATGGCGGGTATCGGTTACCATTATCAGGCGGCGAGCATATCACCCGCCTCGGTATAATGATACGTATGTTGAATCGGAGACATTGAATTACATATTTATTATGAAGTTAATAGAATGAGGTGGAAGCTATGAAAAAGGAACAAGTTATTGCAAGAATACGAGAAACCGGCCTGGTAGCAGTAGTCCGGGCTGAAAGCGAGGATAAGGCTGTCAGGATAACTGAAGCATGCCTTGAAGGAGGAGTGCCCGCTATTGAAATCACCTTTACTGTCCCAGGCGCACATAAGGTCATTGAATCGCTTTCCCAGCGGTTTTCACAGGATCAGATCATCCTGGGAGCGGGTACGGTGCTGGATCCGGAGACAGCAAGAATCGCAATCCTGTCGGGAGCGCAATATGTGGTCAGCCCAAGCTTTAATGCGGAAACAGTCAAGCTTTGCAACCGGTATCGCATCGCTTGTATGCCTGGGGCCATGACCATCAGGGAAGTGATTGAATGCCTTGAATCCGGTGCGGATATCATCAAGGTTTTCCCCGGAGAATTGTTTGGCCCGCAAATAATTAAAGCAATCAAGGGCCCTGTGCCGCAAGCAGAACTGATGCCTACAGGC
>JAEZBW010000114.1 GCA_023426765.1 Bacillota bacterium | reverse complement strand
AAAGAGTCGGCGCTGGCGCTGTATGCGCTGTGGATCACCGGCGAGGTGATGGTGCATCACCGCGAGCGCTTCGAGCGCGTGTACGACTTCTGCGAGAATGTGGCTCCCGAGGAGTACCGGTACGAGGCACCGCTGGAGGAAGCGGAGCGCTATTTTGCCGGGAAGACCCTGCGCTTCTTGGGGTTGGTGCGCGAGCGATCCTTTGCCAACAACGTTGGCGACTATCTGATGCGCAAGATTGACAAAGCGGCATCGCAGGCGTGGTTGGACCGGCTGGTGGAGCAGGGCGAGGCGATTCCGGTACAGGTGGAAGGCTGGAAGGAAATCCACTACGCTCCGGGAGAGGACCTGGCCCGGGTAGATCTGCTGGAGTCGGGCGGTGTGCCGGATGACTGGAAGCCAATCGTCTCCACCGAGGAAGAGGTAAGCTTCCTGGCTCCGCTGGAAATTGTCAGCGCGCGCGGGCGGGCCAAAAAGCTGTTTGCGTTCGAGTATATCTGGGAGGTTTACAAACCGCTGGAGCTGCGCCGCTGGGGGTACTACACTATCCCCATTCTGTACGGCGACCAACTGGTGGGGCGGCTCGATCCGCGCTTGGACCGTGCCAGCAAGACACTGCGGGTGATGGGCTTTTGGCTCGAGTCGGACGCGCCCAAAAACGACCCAGCCTTCGCCGATGCATTGGCAAGGGGTTTGGAGCGGTTCGCGCGCTTTGCCGGGGCCGAGCAGATCGATGCGGAAGTGTTGCCTGAGAATTTGGGCGCAGCAATAAAGTTTTAAGTTTTCCAGTATTTGTTCGCCTAGCGAACGAATACTGGAAAACACAATCTGCTTTACACCGGCTGCACGGACAGGAACAGCGGCTCGATGTAATTGGCCGACCCATCCGAAAAGTTGACCTCGGAATATGAGCCGCCGCCGCTGGCATATGCCTCGACCCACACCTGGAGTCTCCCCAGAACTGGGTCGCCGCCGCGCAAACCGAGCGTGGTCGATAAGAATTTGGTAGCGTCGTAATTCCGCGTCACGTTGATATCGTCATCGTTAATATCGATCAGCTTATAAGTTTGCTCGCCCTGCCAGTGGTACTGGTATGCGTCAATTTTCGCGGTCAGCCGGGCCTTAGCGTTCTTGCAGCTGAAGATGCCATCATCGGCCCTGGCGATGTAGAAGCCGTGGAAAGCCGTTACCGCGGTCAGCTCCCAGGTGGCGGTGCGGTCGGGGACGAAATAGAAGTAGACGACGGCAATCATTGGGGGCGGGTATGCGGTGGCCCAACAGCCTGTGCCGCTACCGGAATCGGCGTACTTGATGTCAATCTGCCCAGGGTTGGTAGGAAAAACCCAGCCGCCGCTGATCTCGCCTTCGATGTGAGATAATTTGCTCGGGTCGGCGGCGACGATCGCGGTGGAGTAGGGTGAAACATTTGTCCGGCGGCCATCGTTCAGACTAGAGAGCACGCTGCGCTCTTTGAAATCAGTGCTGCGCAGGCTGGGGCGATCCACCAGCCGGGCGCGAGTCTCGCGCACAAAGGCGGCAGTATCAGCTTTGGCCCGCTGGTCGCGCTTGTCGATTAAGTCCAAGTCGATCCCAGAACGCTTGAGGCTCTCGCGCATCTCGGCCTCATCGCTCCGCAAGCGCTGCTCTTCCTGCGCTGCCGCCTCCTTCCACTGGCGCACCTCCTGCTCGTATTCCTTCGCCTGAGCTTCGTGAAGCTCGCGAAACTGTTGTTCGATCTCTCGCTGAGAATGCATGGTTCACCTGCACGTACTGAAAAAAAGCTTTGGTACGACGAACCAATAAGGAAATCCCCATCTCATTATAGATAAATATGGTCAAAAAACAACAATATATTGTTATAGGGCAAATTTTGGCTTTGTGCGGAACGCGACAGGGATAGTGAGGTTAAATCTTGGTAAAAGCGGCACATTCGTCACTGTAGAATGGTACCGGTTTTGTGAATTGGATGTTAAGATAATAGCGTGCAATGCCGGTGGCACCCCGGTACTGCTGCGCGTGCGCAATCATGAAATGTATGTATCTGGTGCCTGAGGAGGAAGGATGTTCCCAGCACAGGCGGTTATCAATGAAGCCCGGCGTATGCACAGCCTGGCACTTGCGCTTGCAGAGCGGTCCACGGCGGAGCAGTTCACCTGGAAACCAGGCCAGGGCGTGAACAGCATTGCATTTCACCTGTGGCACCTGGCTCGTTGGGCAGACCATTTGCAGTCGCGGCTGCCGCAGATGACCCAAGATCTGCATGAGGCGCTCGGTGACCGGCCTGAGATCTGGAAGCTGGAACGGCTGGCGGAGCGTTGGGGATTTTCGGCAGAGCTTCTGGGCCACGACGAGACCGGTATGCTGATGGATGATGACCAGGCGGCGCATCTGCCGCTTCCTGAAAAGGCGGTATTGATCGAATACGCGCGGCGTGCCTTCCAGGGGGCGGAAGAGGCGGTCGCGCGGATGCCTGCCAGCCAGTATGGCCGCGCCAACGACCAGAACCCGGGTGAAACCATCGCAGAGATCCTGACCAGCCACATGCAGCATGATGCCAGGCACCTGGGCATGATGGAGTGCCTGTTGGGTTTGCAAGGAACGCATGGAACCGCTACACGCTGAGGAGCATCTATGACCGGACCGCTGTATGCAAGAGAAGCATATGCTGCCGCCCGCGACGATCTACTGCGCCGGGCTGCCCGCACGCTGGAAGCCGACCCGCGCTTCGCGGCGGCCTGGCTGACCGGCAGCTTTGGCCGCGGTGAAGAAGATACCTTCAGCGATATTGATCTGGTGATCGCCGTTTACGACCAAAACAGCGCCGAGCTGTGCGGCCGCGAACCACTTGTCTCTGCTGGCAGCAGCCCCGCGCGGTTGGCCCTCTTTCGCAAGATCGGCGAGCCGGCCAACATCCACGAGAATCACCACAACGCCCCGCCAACCGGGAGCTTCTCCGCGGTGCTGTACCGCGAGCCGTCTGTGATCGTCGATTGGACGCTGATCCCGCTGTCATCGGCTGAACGGACTGTGCAGTCGCGGCTGCTGTTCGATAAGGTAGGTGTGCCGGAGCAAGCGCTTAAACCCGATGCGCTGCTGCAGGCCGAGGAACGCATGGAAAAGATCGCCGAGCGGGCAGCCTTCTTCTGGATGATGGCCGCGGTGACGGCGAAGTATATTCTGCGCGGCCGGTCACGGACCGTACAGGGGCTGCTCCACCAGGTGGCGCAGGTTGTCGGAGACCTGGAGCGCCTGCACGAGATCCGCGGCGAAAGCATTCCTGATCTGCTGTACGTTACCCAGGTCGAACAGTCCGAGCGGCTGCTGGCGCTGTGCGACCGGGTGCAGT
>JAEZBW010000091.1 GCA_023426765.1 Bacillota bacterium | reverse complement strand
GGGACAGGTTCCTTGGTAAAATTTTTACAGGGGGACAGGTTCTTTGATTAATTTTCATCAGGGAGACAAGTTTCCCAATAAATATTTACCAGCGAGGGCAAGTACCATTACTCAATTTAACCAGATGATGAAACCCGGATCCCTCAACTTAATCCCTTAATCCCGAAAGCTCCTTGTACGGTATAAAAATAAATAAGCCTGAATAAACACATACAGGCTGTGCATACATTATTATTGGACGATACCATTTGAGGAGTAATGATTCATGAAAACAAAAGTATTGGTATGGAGTTTATTGCTGGCGGTTTTCATGCTTCCTTTCGGGCTGACTGCCCTGGGCGTTGAAGAAACAGGCGCGCCAATTGTCGAGAATGTACCTTTACAGATAAATGCAAAATCTGCTGTGCTGATGTGTGCAAACACCGGGCAGTTTGTCTTTGAGATCGACAGCCATACGAAACGCCCCATCGCATCGGTGACGAAGATTATGACGATGCTGCTGGTGATGGAAGCACTGGAGCAGAAAAAGATTACACTGGATGATGTGGTTACCGCTTCGGAACATGCCTGCAGCATGGGCGGAACGCAGGTCTACCTTGCCGTTGGGGAAGAATTTACGGTGCATGAGCTGCTGAAGGCCGTCGCCGTACATTCGGCCAATGATGCATCCGTTGCCCTCGCTGAACATCTTGCCGGCAGCGAAGGTGTTTTTGTAGCACTGATGAACGAAAAGGCAAAATCGCTTGGAATGAGCAACACCAATTTCCTGGATTGCTCGGGGCTTACCGATGAGGGGCACTACAGCACCGCTCATGACATTGCCTTAATGGCTTTGGAGATTACCCGCAAGTATCCATTGATCTTCGAATATACCACCATACGCCATGACTCCTTCAGAAACGGCACCTTTGACCTGGACAATACCAATCATCTCATCGGCCAATACAGAGGTATGACCGGGCTGAAAACCGGAATGACCAACGCATCGGGCTATTGCCTGGCAGCTACCGCGTCCCGGGACGGTCTCGATTTGATCTCCGTCATTCTGGGTTCGGAAACAAATAACATGCGCTTCCAGGAAACCACTAAAATTTTGGATTATGGTTTTTCAAGCTTTGAAGTGATGCAGGTGAACAGAAAAGGTGAGACTGCGGGGGATGTGAATGTCCGTAAGGGCCTGGACGTTACCGTTCCGGTTGCTTACAAGGACAATGAAGCCATTCTGTTAAAACGGGGGCAGAAGGATAAGCTGAAGGAGGAAATCCGTCTGCCCGAATACCTGGACGCACCGGTTGCTGTGGGGGAAAACGGGGGCGAAGTGGTCTATATGCTGGAGAATGAGGTTATAAAAAAAGTTCCTCTGGTCACAACCGGTGATGTCGCGAAAGCCACATGGCTGAAAATGTTCTGGAGAATGGCTGTCCACTGGTTCTCGCTGGCAAGGGGCTGACATCAGGTTCATTACCCGCAGTACAGGCGGATCCTGCTGCATACTGAAAGCGCAAACTGAATAAAAAGTGTTACATCATCTTATTGAATCATTGGGGCGGATACAGCCAACAGAAGCAGCGTATCCGCTCATTCTTCGTTTCGAAGAATTCTCTCCGGAGTGACTTAAATGATCCGGAACGCAGAGAGGGAGAACAAACCTGCTTCCGACCAGTGGTTTAAAGCTTTGAGAGGCATTTCTCTGAAGAAGATGTGGTTTGACAGAAACCGGTGGTTATTATATGATAATTATACCGCTTTTCCCAGTGTGGTTCACATGAATCCATCAGGAGCATGGTTCGGTTCATACGGATGTTCTGGAAGCATGAAGGGATGCAGGCGTGTTTCATGAGCTTTCGGATAAATGCGTCTTAAAAGCGTTTCATCATTCACCGGAGGATATTATGGAGTCTTTAAGGGCTTTGCACAAATCCCGTTTTACGGATGTGCTGGATTATGGAATCCAACTGTTTAAAAAGCATTTCCGAAAGATCTTTATCATCAATCTGATCTTTAACATACCCATTCAGGTTTTATTGACGATCATCAATCCCATGTTTACCAGTCAGTACCTGAACATGTTTGATACGACCTCCGACATGATTTCCTCCAATCCTACCGCCATCTTCTCTTCTATATTAACGCTGTATACCATGGTCTTCGGCGTTCTTGCGCTGTACGGGCTGAATGCGATGACACTGCAGAATATATGGGAAGGCTCGATCATCAAGCTTTTATACTCCGATGTGGTGATGAAGCGGGAAAGAACGATCCGTGAGGTCATCAGCGAATGCTTCAGGCAATTCTGGTCCCTGGTGGGCGGCAGGTTTCTGTATGGTCTCGTTCAATACGGCATCATCACGGTGATATACATTGCCCTTGTTGCTGCCATCTTTATCGGTGCTTTTTCTGCCATTGGCCTCGTCTCGCTGAACGTCACATGGGTTCAGGTGGTGCTGACCATTCTGGGGGTTCTGATCGCCCTTGCTGCCATATTTTTTGCAGTTGTCACGGTGGGCTTTTTCTTCGGAAGGTTCTGGATGTATTTCCCCGCCATCTGTATCGAACAAAAGAAAGCCGGTGAAAGCATCGGCCGGGGAGGTAACCTTGGGAAAAACAGCTTTTGGCTGATCAGTTTGACCTATGTTGTGGGAAATTTATTTATCTGGTTTTTCCCCGGAATCATCAATGCAATTTTTAGTTCAGCGACTCTGCTATCCGGTGATGTTGACGTGACGATGCTGCGTTTGGGTTTGGTTGTCACGCAAATCTTCACCGCAGTGCTGCAGCCCCTGATGATTTGTATTTATACTGCGCTGTACATCACTCTCAGGGTAAGGCGGGAAGGTTTGGACATGGAAACCGTCCTTTGGTCGATCAAGCAGGAAGAAAAGGACAAGACGCAACGATGGATGTCGGAGGCGCCGAATGCTGTTGAATGAAACGAGCGAACGGGAAATTCAGAAAAAAGTCGAAGAAATTCTGAACAGGAAGGAATTTCAACAGACCGGGAATAAGAATCCTTTCGCAGATATGATTAAACAGATATGGGAAAGCATCTTAGAGTGGATTCAGGGGCTTTTTAAAGGCAGGCTGCCCCAAAGGAATTTCCGATACAATCCCGGGCAGCTGAATCAAAGTTTGGAAACCATCCTGAAAATTGTTCTGATCGTACTTGCAGCCGTACTTCTTTTCGTGCTCATCCGCCTGATAGTCCGGCGCATTTATCTGCCCGGAAAGTCCAGAAAAACCAAAGTTCCAAAGGTGCATGAGTATCTGGAAAACCCCGATCTCGCCCTGGAGAAGATGGAAAGCCTGATACAGCAGGGGCTGTTCACCGAAGCGCTGCGATATCTTTTCGTAGCGGTTTTACTGGAATTTCATCAGCGGAAAATCATTAAAGTTGAAAAGTGGAAAACCAACCGCATTTATCTGCGTGAAATTGCAAGCAGCAGCCCGCAGCTGACAGCCCCGATGAAAGAGCTTACGGCTGTCTTCAACGCCTGCTGCTACGGCAACAGAACAATCGATGCAGACTGCATGAACACATGGCTTCAATTTTACAGGAATGAAAAAGGCAAGGATGAAAAAGAAACTAAGAAACTGGATTAACTTCATAGTGATAACGCTTCTGCTGACAACGGCCGGTTTCATTCTATATTCGGTCACCGTGTATCAGAAGGAGTATCCCGAATACAGCTCGTACAACGCGACCCCGTCCGGGATAAAGGCGTTGTATCTGCTGGCCCGGGAGATGGGCTTTCAGGTGCGGCGCAACCATTATCCGGCCAAATTTGTTCAAGACACGCCAGTAATGGTGATCTACCGGCCGGATGACATGCTTTTCAACGAACCCGACGAGCAGCAGTATTTATCAGCATGGTTGGATCTTGGGAACACGATGGTTCTGATGCCCGATCCCGAAACCATCCAGGAATTGTGGATATTCAATACCATCTCCGAACAAAAAAAGCAGCATGAAGTCAAGAATATCGGAACCATTACAATCACCTGGTATACACTCGATAAAGGCCGGATTTGCGTCATGGATCGCGCCGATACTTTTCTAAACGGACAACTGAAGGATTCGGATGCGGCGGTTGCTTTTATTCAAGCCCTTGAAGATGCGGGAAACACAAGGGTTGTATTCAATGAATACTATCAGTTTCTGCAAAAGCCCGCCCCGGATTTATGGGATTTGATGGGCACCCTGGGCCAGCTGATAGCCATTCAGCTCCTGCTTGCCCTTGTGCTGACGGTTATCCGCGGCTGGAAGCCTTTTGGGAGGGTCAGAAACGAAAGGGAGCTGCTGAAACGGCCCGAGAACGAGGTTCAAAGGGCGCTTTCGGGGCTGTATCTGCGCATGAAGGCATACCCGCTGGCGCTTTCGAACTATTACGGCTATTTCATGCAGAAATACAACCGTATTCTGTCAACACCGGGGCCGGTGTCCGAGAAAGCCAACCGAATCCTGTCCCAATGCAGCCGGTATATTGAAGAAAACCAAAAAAGCAAAAAGGAAATGCTGTTATTGGTGCGGCAGCTGGAAAAGCTGGAAGCGGATCTAAGCGGAACGAAAGGCCTGGCCTATGGCCATGACCGGGCTTTATGGAAAAAACGAAAGGGTTCATCACGATGATTCCCGAAAAGCCTGGGAATCAGAATCAAATAGCCAGAATCCCCTGAAAGGAATGAAAGAATATGGAAATCAACCTGGAGTTTGTTCAAACCAAATACAACCTGTTGATGGAACAGTTGAAAAAGGTCATTGTCGGACAGGAACAGTTTTTGGAGCATCTGGCCGCAGCGCTGTTTACCGGAGGACACATTCTGATGGAGGGTGTGCCGGGGCTGGGGAAAACCCTGACGGCGAGGACTTTGGCGAAAACCCTGGATGCCGGGTTTTCACGGATTCAGTTCACACCGGATCTGATGCCTTCCGACATTACCGGCACGAAGGTTTTTGATGTTAAAAACGGTGCTTTCTACATGAAAAAAGGGCCTGTTTTCACCAACATTCTTCTGGCGGATGAAATTAACCGGGCAACCCCGAAAACCCAGTCAGCCCTTTTGGAATGTATGGAAGAGGCAAGCGTGACGATAGATGGTGAAACCTATGAGCTGTCAAAACCGTTTATGGTTCTGGCAACGATGAATCCGCTGGAGTTTGAGGGAACCTACCCGCTGCCTGAAGCCCAGCTGGATCGGTTCTTAATGAAGCTTGTGATCGGGCATCTGCCGCCTGAAATGGAAGAAGCCCTGCTGGTGAAAGTGAATGAGAACGGCGGTGCCCTTAGCCCCGAGCAGGTTACAGCAGTGGTCAACCCTTCCGAGTGGCAGCAAATCCGCGAAATTTTAAGTAAGATAATCGTATCGGAAGGGATCATCCGCTATATCACCGCCATTGTATTTGCCACAAGGAATTCACCGGCAGTGCTTTTAGGTGCCAGCTCCCGCGCCTCCATTGCGCTGATGCAATGTGCAAAGACGCTGGCGGCATTCTCGGGAAGGAATTACGTAATTCCGGAGGATGTGGTCGAGGTCATTCACCCGGTGCTGCGCCACAGGGTTATCATCCGCCCCGAAGCCCAGCTGGACAATGTATCGGTGGACGACATCCTGGACGGCATTGTAAAAACCGTTGAGGTTCCAAGATAAAATAAAGTTAACCTTAGTCCGAAGAGATGAAGTGAAAGCGAGTGCGGGGGACATTCCGCAAAGAACTCGACCCGCGGAGCAGCGGTGTGTCCCCTTACCTTGATTGGAATTTTTATGTTTGTTAGCAAACGATTTATCATCTTAATCCTGTTGGGAATCCTTCCGGCAGCTTTGTCACTGGTGCCGGGAGTAGGCCCTTATGCCCTTCTGGGGTATAATGCGCTGCTCTTCATCCTGCTGGCTGTGGACTATTCCCTGACACCTTCCCCTGAAAGCTTTGAGATTAAAAGGGTGATGGATCAAAAGCTCTCTCTTTCGGTGTGGAACCGAGTTGACCTAATCATAGAGAACCCTGTGTCACATCCCATACAGGCGCAGGCCCGTGACGGTATTCCCGACAGCTTCGGTACCGAGGATGAAGTGCTCTGCTTTGAAATGGCCGGCCGGGAACAAAAAACCGTATCCTACAGAGTTAAACCGCGAAAACGCGGAGAGTACAGGTTTCCCGACCTGCATCTGCGAATAACCGGTGTTTTGGGGCTTTGCGTCCTGTCCAAAACCATTCCGCTGTCCGACACCATCAAAGTTTTTCCGAACCTGAAGGATATGCGCAATCATCACCTGCTGATGGTGCAGAAGCGCAGGCTGTTAACCGGGTTCCAGAAAGTCCGTCAGCTGGGTGTGGGCACCGAATTCGAAAGCATCCGGGAATACAGCGACGGGGATGATTACAGGCACATCAACTGGACGGTGACCGCCCGTGAAGGGCAGCTGTATGTAAACCGGTATGAGCCTGAAAGGAACCAGTATGTTTATATTCTGATGGATACAAACCGGGTTATGAACGAAGAAATCCAGGAAATCACACGGCTGGATTACGCGGTGAATGCGGCTTTCATTGTTGCCGAGACCGCCATGAACCATGGGGACAACATCGGCCTGCTGGCTTTTGACAGTGACATCCGAAGAATGGTTAAACCCGCCAAGGGTACGGTTCATTTCCAAAGGCTGGCCGAAAGCCTGTATAATCTTGAAAACAGTGAAACCTCCGCCGATTATGAAAAAGCTTTTTCCACCCTGCAAAGGGTTCAGAACCGCAGAAGCCTGATTCTGCTGTTCACCGATCCATACAACTTCGAGCATGCGCGGGAAATCACCTCGGCCTGGCGGAACTACGCGCCGCGGCACAAACTGGTGGTTCTAAGCATAAAAAACCCGATTCTGGCGTCAGAGGCAGAAAAAAGGGTAATACAAAATGAAGATGCTTTCGCAAAAAGCGCTGCATTAAAGCTGCTGGACGACAGAAAGCGAACCTTTTCCATTCTGGAAATGTCGGGAGTTCCCGCAATGGAATCCAATCCGGAGGAATTTACACTGGATGCGGTGAACCGCTACATCTCGCTAAAAGCCGCCCAAACTTAAGCAAAACTTCGATTACCTTGTTTACTGAGAAGGAGTGTATCCATTTGAGCCAGACTACTTTTGTGCTGCTGACAATACTGGTTGTTATCATCATTATCATCATAAGTATTGTCATGCAGAGAAATGTCAGAAAAAAACGGATGATGCGCTATCTGAAGCAGCTTTGGGGCAGTACTGAGCCTGGTAAAGACAGGGTTTTTATGGCGGACAACCGGAAATCCACTCTTTTGGCCAGAAAAGCAAGTCATCCTTACTTTATTGACGATATCACCTGGGATGACCTGAATATGGATTCGGTATTTAAGCGGCTGAACTATACAAGAAGCACGGTGGGGGAGGAAGTGCTGTATTCCCTTCTCAGGCTGCCTGTTTTCGATCGGGAGCAGTTAAATCAAAGAGAACAGCTGATTTCACTGTTTCAAAAAGATGAAAATATTCGTCTGTCCCTGCAATATTATTTATCAGGTTTAGGCTTCAGCCAGGATATCCGCCTTGGGGACTGGCTGTACGCAACCCCCGGAACGGTATCTACAAGCATCGTCCCCTATGTGGCATTGGTTCTGATACTGGTTGCTTCACCTTTTCTGTTTTTAGTCAGTCCGTCTCTGGGCTTCACTGCATTGGTTACAATCATCCTGACAAATATGGTGGTTCATGCAAAAACGGTGCGCAGTATGCAAATGTATTTGGAACCTGTCAAATACCTGGTCAGAATGATTTTTACCGCCGGAAAAATATCGAAGATAAAGCACGAAGCTCTGAAGGACGATTTTAACAAGCTTTCGGCCCTGTATAAAAAACTGAACAGCTTCAGTGTCCAGAATTTCCTGTATATGCAGGCCATTTCCCAGGATCCGTTCACCGAATATCTGAAAACCATTTTTCTTGGGGAGATTATTTTCTTCAGGAAAACCATGAGCCAAATCCTGCAGCACCAGAAGGAACTGCAGGAAATGTATGAGCTTTTGGGAAAACTGGATAGTTTCATCTCCGTTGCATCTTTCCGTGCAAGCATCACAGATTGGTGCCGCCCGGAGTTTGAAACAGAAGAACATAAGTCCTTCTCCATTACAGACGCATGGCATCCATTGATTGAGAATGCTGTTCCAAACAGCATGGAACTGACAAGGCCGGCGTTATTAACCGGTTCCAATGCATCAGGAAAGTCAACCTGGCTGAAGGTTTGCGCCATCAATGTACTGTTTGCGCAAACCATTCATACCTGTACGGCCAGGGCATATCACAGCAGCTTTTTCAGGCTGTTTTCATCCATGGCGTTAAGGGATGACATCGGTTCGGGAGAAAGCTATTACATTGTAGAGATACGTTCATTGAAACGCATTCTTGATGCAGCAGAAGGAGAACCAAAGGTTTTTTGCGTCATTGACGAGGTTCTGCGCGGAACCAATACGGTAGAGCGGATTGCGGCATCTTCGGAGGTACTCTCGCTCCTGTCCCGGGAAGGCTGTCTTTGTATGGCAGCAACCCATGATCTGGAGCTTGTTCCTTTGTTGGACAGTCATTATGTTCCATACCACTTCCAGGAGAACATCACCGATGCAGGCATATCCTTTGACTATATTCTTTATCCCGGGCCGA
>JAEZBW010000083.1 GCA_023426765.1 Bacillota bacterium | reverse complement strand
GGAATCCCATCCCAAAAGCCATCCGACGGCAAAGGCCGATTTGGAGTTTGCCCGGCGTGTTGAAGAGGAAACCGAAGGCAGAGTGAAAATTATCGTCCACTTCGATCAGGCACTGGGTACAGAAATGGAGGTCATCGATCAGGTTCGCTTTGGTGCGATTGATTTTACGAGGGTTTCCATCGCGAATCTGGTTGATACCGTCCCCGACTTATATGTGCTGCAGCTGCCTTATCTGTATGAGGATCGCGATCACATGTGGCGCGTTCTGGACAGTGATATCGGCGATGAGCTGCTGCAGGGGGTTGGTGATTATGGCTTTGTAGGGCTGACATGGTTTGATGCAGGCTCCAGAAGCTTTTATACAAAGGACAAACCCATCGAAAAGCTTGAAGACCTGAATGGCCTGTCCATACGTCTGATGGAGAATTCGCTGATGATGGAAATGTCAAAAGCCATGGGGTTTACAGGTTTACTGAAGCCTTACGGTGAGGTATATCCCATGATCCAGCAGGGTGATGCGGACGGGGCTGAGAATAATTTTTCCAGCTATCTGACCCAATCTCATTATCAGGTAGCCAAATACTATACGATGGATGAACATCTGAGAATTCCTGAAATACTGATCGGCAGCAAGATCTCATTAGCAAATCTTTCCCAGCGGGATTGGGAAATCATACGCAAAGCCGCCAGGGAAACGACAGTTTATCAGAAGCAGCTGTGGTCCGAAATGGAAGAGGAAGCAAAGAAACAGCTGATAAAGGAAGGCGTGCAAATCATCGAGCTGAAAGACCGCTCAGCTTTTGTTCAGGCTGTTCAGCCGGTTTATGATAAATATCAGGACCAATACGGGGAATTGATCAGGCGAATCAGGGCAAAGTGACGAAAAAGCGCATCAGAAGCCTGCTGAACCCACATGAGATTCCAAAGGGGGCGTAACGGTTGTTTAAATTACTGGTTGTCGATGATGAAGCGATTGAAAGGGAAGCCTTGAAATTCATAGTGAAAAACAGCAGCCTTGCAATCTCCGAGGTGATGGAAGCAGCCAATGGTCAGGAAGCGCTTGCAATCGCAGAAAAATTCGATCCGGATATCGTCACGCTGGATATCCTGATGCCGGGCTTAAACGGCATTGAGGCGGGACGAATCCTCAGAGAAAGAAAACCCGAGCTGAAAATCATCTTTGTAACGGCTTATGACAGCTTTGAATATGCACACGAAGCCATAAAAATCGGAGTGGAGGAATTCATCGTAAAACCGGGTTCGGACGAAAAAACCCTGGAAATACTGCAGTCCTGCATCCGGCAACTGGAAGATGAACTGCAAAAGAAACGTCAGAGAGAGTCGCTTGAGGTGAAAATCAATCAGATCTCCGGTTATCTGGAAAATGAATTCGTCAACTCGGTCGTCAATGGTGAAATCGATGAGAGCCAGGCGGTGGATTACCTGAAGTTCATGCTGAACGAGTTCACCGAGGGGTTTGGCGTTATCGTCGAGGTTAATTTTTCAGCGAGCACTACCGTAAATCATGTATACAGGAACATGATCAAAAAAAGGTTTACACAACAGCTGTCAGCCTTGTTGGATAAGAATCTGAAATTCATGATGAACCAGGTGAAAAATACGATTTATATCCTGGTCTTCGGATATCCGCCCGATATGAGAAGCCATACCATCCGGCTGATAGAGGACGAAATTCAAATGGCCGGCGAAGACCTTGGCGAACAGCTGGCAGTGAAGTTATATTATGGTTTTGGGGATGAGTATAATAGAATATCCCAGCTGTGGAAGTCCTTCGCCCATGCAAAAGCAGCCGCAAGGAATATGCAGCTGTCTATTATGGAAAATGCGGAGGATGGAGCACTATCCGGGAACAGCCTTGAAATCACTGAAAATGAACTGTGGCACAGTATTTTGAATGAAATGGAAGAAGCTGTTATTCAAAAAGCCGATCATATTCTGGACAACATCATCTTCGCTTCAAGTGATATGAATGAGGCAAGGCTGAAGCTGTATGAGTTCTTTATCCTGATGGGCCGGTATCTGAACAAAGAGAGCCAGCTGAAGCTTGCGGTTCCGGAAGATGTTTTCGATGATTTGAAAAACATTGAATCCCGGGGTGAAGCCAGAAAATATATCCATGGATATCTTTTTGAGATTCTGGAAGCGCTGAAGGAACAAAGAAGCAGCAAAACCCCCGAGCTTTTGGATAAAGCGACGCAGTTTATCCATAATAATTATTGTGAAAACCTTACGCTGGAGGAAGTTGCTTATGAGGTGGGTTTCAGCACGTACTATTTCGGAAAATTGTTTAAAAAGACTTATGGCGTAACCTTACCGATTACCTGACCGGTTACCGAATTACCCGGGCAAAAGAGCTGTTAAGAGATCCGTTGCTTACAGTAAAGGGTATTACGTATAGGGTAGGGTTTATGGATCCAAACTATTTCACCCGGGTGTTTAAGAAATCCGAGGGGCTTACGCCGACGGAATACAGAATAAAATTCTGGCGCGTCGGATCAACATGACGAATTTGTACTAGTAGGCAACTTTATAGTGCTATTACCTGTTTTTATGGAAATGCTATAATTGCGAGTGTAAGTTTTTCACCATTTCGTAATAAGAATAAGGAGGGTACTATGAAAAAAAGGTTATTAGTCGTTCTGCTCTGTCTGGTATTCGTTGCTTCAATGACAGCCTGCGGGCTGCAGACACCGACACAACCTGCGAC
>JAEZBW010000081.1 GCA_023426765.1 Bacillota bacterium | reverse complement strand
GAGGCGGTCTGCCAGCTCGTGGCCACATTGGCGGCGGTGCCGGCCATGGCCGGAGCGGCGGACAGGGCGAACACGCACGCGACAGCAAACAACAGGGCAGCAACTCTCTTCTTCATACGCTCCTCCTCGTAGTTTGACAGACGACTGCTAAAACCAAACCGTTAATCCAACGTAGCACCTGAATCGCAAAAATCAAGAAAAAGGTTGCACTTCATCAAGTCCCCGCTCTTGCACAACCCGCATTCGTAACAACAAATTTCCGTCATTCCCGTCAATTGAACAAAATTCATTTCACACGAAATATATTCCGCAACTAACCACTCACAGCACCAATTCTGGAATCCGGCGGCGAGCAAGTCTCCCTCCAGGATATCCCACGCCTTACCCTTGACTCGGCCGCAACACCCTGGGACCGGGCCAAGCTCCTGATACGAACAGCAAAATAAATCATTTCACCCTCACCAATTGTCGTATTCCCCAAAACAGCGGCAAAAGGCGTTTTCTTGGCGCTTTTCTTGCGAAGATGGCGGCAGGGCCGACAGAACGGGAAAAAATTTCCCCCTGGCCCGCGTTGGCGGGAAAGCTGTTTCATCCCTCGCAAGGAGTCCCAAGCCGTGAGCGTAGCACCCATATCCTCCTACTCGGCCGAAGCCATCGCCGCCCTGACCACGACTGCGCTCCGCTCCCTTGCCGCCACGGATTTCGCCGATTTGCTGGAAACCCAGATCGAGGCGCTCAGCACCGTGCAGATGGCCTCCCTGACCACGGCCCAAGCCCAGGCGATGACCATCGACCAGCTCGTCTACTTCAGCGCGGCCCAGTTCTCCTGCCTGACCAAGACCCAGATCGCCGTGTTCGCGGAGGACGAAATTGCCGCCCTGTCCAGCACCCAGTTGGCCGGCCTCTCCACCTCCGACATCCGCGAGCTCACGGCCACCCAGGTCGCCTCGTTGACCACCTCGCAGCTGGCCGCCCTGACCGCCACCCAGATGACCGCCCTGACCTCCACCCAGGTGGCCGCGCTTTCCTCCACCCAGTTAAACGCCCTCGGCACGACCCAATTGGGAGCCCTGGTCGCCACCCAGATTCAGGCCATTTCCACCACCGCCTTAAGCGGCCTGAACGAGACCGGCTTCGACGCCCTGACTTCCGCCCAGGTGAAGGGCCTGACCGCCACCCAGATCAAGAACCTGACCGAAGACCAGATCGCGAACCTGGAGACCACCCAGCTTTCCGCCCTGACCACGAGCGGCGTGGCCGCCTTCACCGCCACCCAGGCCGCCTGCTTGTCCACAAGCCAGCTGGCCGCCCTGGCCCCCACCCAGATCAAGGCCCTGTCGTCCGCCACGGTGGCGGCCATGAGTCCGGCCCAACTGGCGTCGCTTGGCGCCACCCAGGTCGCCAATCTCACCACCACCCAACTCGCCGCCATCGACGGGGACATGGCCGCCGCCCTGACCACCACCCAGCTCGCCGCCATGACCGGCACGCAAATTTCCGCGCTCAGCGCCACGGCCACCGCCGCCCTGAGCCAGGAGCAGCTGGCCTGCCTCGTTCCCAGCCAGATCGCGGCCCTCCGCGCCACCTGGGTGAGCAGCCTGTCCGCCACCCAGGCCGCCGGCCTGTCCGACAGCCAGATCGCCGCCCTGACCGCCACCCAGGTCAAGGGACTCTCGGCCACGGACATGGCCGAGCTTACCGCCGCCAACCTGGCCGCCCTCAGCGCCTTCCAGATGGCCGCCCTGACCGCCACCCAGATCAAGGGCTTAAGCGAAAGCCAGCTGGCCAGCCTGACCACCACCCAGTTGGCCGCCATAAGCGCCACTGGCGCGGCTGCCCTGTCTTCCGAGCAGGTGGCCGCCCTGTCCACGGAACAGTTCGCCGCCCTGACCCAGACCGCCCTGGCCAAGCTCACCGCCACGGTCATCGCCAGCCTGGCCGTCACCCAGTTGGCCGTCCTCGACGCCACCCGGATTTCCGCCCTCACCGTCACCCAGATCAAGAGCCTGTCGGCCGACCAGGCCGGCTCGCTGTCCGTGACCCAGGCCAAGGCCCTGACCGCTGCCCAGATGGCCGCCCTGACCACCACCGCCGTGGCCGGCCTGACCGCCGACGAACTGGCCGCCCTGTCCACCACCCAGGTGAAGGCGCTTTCCGCCGCCGCCGTGAGCGCGCTGACCAGCGACCAAATGGCCGCCCTGTCCGCCACCCAACTGGCCGCCCTGACCGCCACCCAGGTCAAAGGACTCTCCGCCGCGGACATGGCCGAACTCACCGCCACCGATCTGGCCAGCCTCTCCAGCACCCAGCTGACCTCGCTGACCGCCACCGCCCTGGCCGGACTGACCACGGAACAGCTCGCCGTCCTGTCCGCTGCCCAGATCAAGGGACTGGCCGCCACCGCCCTGGCCGGACTCACGGAAACCCAGTTCGCCTCCCTGGCCACCAGCCAGGTCGCGGCCCTGACCACCACCCAGATCAGAGGCCTTTCCACCACGGCCCTGGCCGGATTGTCCGCCACCCAGTTCGCCGCCCTGGCCACCACCCAGATCGCCGCCCTGACCGCCGCCCAGGCCGGAGCCGTTACCGAGACCCAGCTGGCCGTCATGACCGCCGCCCAGATGGCCAGCCTGACCACCACCCAGTTGGCCGGCCTGTCCATGAC
>JAEZBW010000586.1 GCA_023426765.1 Bacillota bacterium | reverse complement strand
AACCTGCTCTACTCGACCCTGCCGGAGCTGTTCGCCCGCCAGGGGCGGCGTGTCTACGTCTCCGACCAGAACCGGACGCGCAACCCGGAGATCCACGATCTGGTGTGGGGCTGCAACCCGTACGTCTCCGGCGTCTCGACGCTGCCGGCGAAGGCCGGCATGGCGCAGTTGGCCAAGCGCTTCGAGGCGTACACGCACGTCGTCAACTGGCTGACCCGCATCGAGGTGGTGCACGGCCTGCCGCCAACCAACGACCTGCCGAAGATCTACTACCGGCCGAAGCCCCACCCCGCCCTCGCCGGCCGCATCGTGGTCGACACCAACTCCTCGACCATCAAGTACCCGCCCGAGGAGATCGCCGCCTTCATCCGGCTGACCTGCACGCGCTTCCATTACAGCACCGACGAGATGGTGCAGCTGCGCTTCGCGCGTTCGGACGTGGCGGAGTCCAACGGCGGCCTGCCGGGCGCGCCGTCGCACACCATCTCCAGCATCTTCGAGCTGTGCGACGCGCTCCATTCGGCCAAGGCGTTCATCACCGTGCACTCGGGGGCGAACACGCTGGCCGCGGCGATCAAGGGCGACGCGCCGTCTCCCATGATCCACTGCGCCGTCGATGCGAACCACTTCAACCAGAAATGCTACATCTGGCGGAACATCGACTACACCATCGTCCAGTCGCTGCCCTGAGGCGGCAGCCGCCGCTCAGCGGCGGCGGAGATCCTGCAGGTCGATCTCGTCGACGCGGAAGCCGGCGTCGCGCAGCGCCTTCATGACGATGACCTTCTGCGCCGTACCCTCACGCGCGGCGGCGTTGCGCAGCTCGTCCACCAGATAGTCCGGGAACATCGCCTGCCAGGGCTTGGTGGCAGCCGGGCGGACTATGATGGTCGGCGCGGGGGGCGGCACGGGTGCCGGAACCGGAGCCTTCGCGGCGGGCTCGGCCGGCTCTGCGGTGGTGGGGATGAAGCCCTTGGACAGGCCGTAGGCGCGGATGCGGTCAAGGTCGTCGTTGACGAGGCCGCCCAATTGAGGGCGTCGGTCGTTGCGGGCCATGGCGTGAAACGGGCTCCCGATTTAGGTCGAGAAACAAGATCATGAAAACAAGACATGATCAAGAGACGAGAGATCATGTCCATGACAGAACCGCTCAGGCGGCGCGCTCGATCATCGGGTTCGCCGGAGCAGACCCGATAAAGCCCAGGAACTCTGCCGACAGGCCCGCGATGTTGCGCGCGGCGTTGCTGTCGGGGTCGACCTCGCCCGGGCCCCGTCCGGTGTAGGTCATCTCCTTCAGCAGCGAACGCTCGATCATCTCGGTGCGGAAGGCGGGCACCCCATGCTCCTCCAGCAGCGCGCGGGCGTGTCGGTCGACACGCGACTGGATGGCCGCCTGGGTGCGGACGATGACGACGCTGCACGCCGGGGTGTGGCGCAGCACGCCGACGGAATCGGTCACCACCTTGAAGGTGCGGATCGTCTCCTTCACGTCCATGTAGGACTGCTGGGTCGGGATCAGCACCACGTCGCTCACTGAGAAGGCATAGAGCATGGTGAGATTGCCGAACCCGGCGAGGTCGATGAGCGTCACGTCGTAGCGCGGCGCATGCTCCTGCACGGTGGTCCGAACGTTGGCCTCGGTGATCTCGTCGATGGCGTGGATGCCCTCGTCGTTGCGCCGGCGCACCCACTCGGCCAGATGGCGGTTGGGGTCGCAGTCGAGCAGAAGCACCGTGCGGCCGAGCCGGCGCAGGTCGGAGGCGAGCGCCATGACCAGGCTGGTTTTGCCTACGCCGCCCTTGGTGGAGGCGAAGCTGGCGATCTGGGTCATGATCCTCTCCTTTCCGGCTCCGGGCCGACACGACAAGGGGCGGCCCTGGAAGACGCCAATAACACCATGAAAAGGCAAATGAAAGTGCTCTGTTTTCATCATTTCATGGAAAAATGATATGTGATTTTGCCATGGGGATACGGCCGCAGTGTTCTGCGGGCGGGCCGGCGGGAGCACCCGCCGCCGCATCAGTCATGCGCCTGCTCCACCACCGACGCCAAGCCGGCGGCGATGGCGTCCCAGGACAACGCGCGGGCGGCGTGATCGAGCGCGCCGGCCGAGAGCCGCTCGTACAACTCCGGCCGCTCGATGATGTCGGCCACGGCCTCGGTCACCGCCGGTGCCGAGACGGCCGCGGCCACCCGGCCGGTGACCCCGTCCACCACCTGCTCCACCAGCCCGCCGATCGGCGTGACGACGGCCGGCAGCCCGGCGCCGTAAGCCGCCGGCACCACGCCGGACTGGCTGGCTTCACGGTAGGGCAGCACCACCAGGTCGGCCTCGGCCAGGATCCCGGGAATGTCCGGCTCGGGGATCCAGTCGTTGCGGATCGTCACGTTGGGCAGCCCGGCCAGCGCGCCGGCGAACGGGGCGAGATCGCCCTTCCCCGCCACGTGCAGGCTCAGCCGGTCGCCGAAGCGCGCGGCGAGCGTCCGATAGGCGTCGAGCAGCAGGTCGAATCCCTTGTACGGCAGTATGCGGCCGAAGAACAGCAGCCGGAACCGTCCGTCGGGATGGCGCCGCGGCACCGCTCCCGGCGAGGAGAAGACGCCGTGCGGCAGGATCCACGTCCGCTCCTCCGGATAGCCGGACAACGAGACGAACTGGTCGCGGACGTGCCGGGTCAGCGTGATGACGCCGTCGGTCACCGCCAGTTCGCGTGCCAGGCAGAAGGCGCGCACGCGGTTCTCCTCGCCGGGGTGCAGCACCGCGTCGTGCAGGGTCAGCAGATAGCGGGCGCCGGCTTGGTGGACGACCGGTGCGACCGCGACGTTCCACAGATGCACCATGGTGCAGACGACCGTGTCGATCCGCTGGTCGCGCAGGTACGCCGCGAAGCGGCGGCGGAGCAGGGGCAGGGACAGCGTTCCCAGCAGCGCCTGGGGCAGGGTGGCGTAGGTGTCGACCACCAGCGAGGGCAGGGCGAGGCCCGCGAACTCCGCGGCGAACTCCGATTGGCGGGAGTAGGAGAGGTGGAGGATGACGTCGTCGCGGCGGGCGAGCGCGCGGGCGAGTTCATAGGTGTAGCGCGGCCCGCCGCCGTGCCGGCCCCAATGCCACAGGAGAATGCGACGCATGACAGA
>JAEZBW010000065.1 GCA_023426765.1 Bacillota bacterium | reverse complement strand
GTTTTACCCTTCTCAATTTTAAAGCTTGTGCCATTCAAAACAGGATTATTTTTCTCATATTCAAAGTACACATCATCGAACACAATCTCTCCGTGAACCGGTATATCCTTTTGACCCTGTTGATAATCTTCGGGTTGGGCTTCCAAAATCTCGGTTATTCTTCCCAGAGAAACAAATGCCTGACCCATAAAGCCCATCATCTGACCAAGACCTCTAAGAGGCCATACCATCATTCCTGCGTATATTGAAAATACCATTATGGTACCGATGGTAATTATGTCCTGAGTTGCCCAGTACGTCCCCACGATAATAACAAGGGCATGCTGCAGCATACAAATAAGGTCCGTTCCTCCCCAGAAATCACCCATCAGCCTGACGATCTTCAAATTGAGATTTCTGTAGTTATCATTCTTCTCATCAAATTTTTCTATCTCAAATTTCTGAGCCCCAAAGGCTTTAACCACACGAACACCCGTCAGGTTCTCCTGGAGTGCCGCTGACATTACACCCTCGGCTTCATCGGTCTGAAGAAAGATCTTCATCATATTAATAAAGAAACGAATGGTTATTACAAAAACAATCGGAATGAGCACAATTGAAATTAAAGTGTATTTTAAGCTCATAGGAATCATTATGGTCAGGACTATAATAACCTGGAATATAATCTGTATGGCATCAATCAACTGGCTTGTAACAAAGTTCTGTACCGTTTCTATGTCGGAAGTACATCTTTGAACGATATCCCCGGTTTGAGCCTTTACATGATAGTTAAACGGCAAATGTAATAGATGATCATACAGTTTTTCCCTCATTCTCTTTGATGAGTTTTGAGCCGCAACCGCCGACAACTTTCCCTTCAGAAACATAAATGCACCTTGAAATAAGCTTATTGTGACAATCACAACAAAAATGACCCAGAGATTACTCCGTATGAAATCAATTCCCCCAATCCGCTCAACCAAAGAGTTAAGGCCAAATGGTAGGCTAACCGGTTCTCCGCCAATCACAGAATCGACTGTCATTTTAATTACCAGAGGTGATATGGCTGAGAAAAAAGTCATTAATAAAGTTGATATTATAGCAAAAATATATATTTTGCCACTGCCGTGCAAAAACTGCATCAACAGCTTAATTTTTTTCATGATAGAATTCCTCCTTATACCGTAAGCACATTGACAAAAGATAAACAACTCTTCCCTTGGTTTTAGTGTCCTTTGGACGCAAAAAACACCAACCAGAGATTTATCTAGCCAGACTCAGTTTATTGAATTTGAGGTTTAAGATTAAAAATAAGAGTATTTTTGCAATTTGCTTTTGCAAATCATTGCCGGTAACCGTGGTAACTTGTTACCGTGCGGTCCACTAAGCAATAGAAGAGATGCCGGCGGCCGCGACAATGTTAAACCTTCCTTCAATTCCGAATCCGATGATTCTCAATACTCTAATTCTAAACATTCCACGACCTCCTTCCAAAGAATAATAATCAGCATATTACGAACAAGTTTAACGATTGTTAACTTATTCTTTAGTATAATATACCAAAGTTTCTTAATAATCAATTGTTTTATTGCTTGAAATATATTTGTAATATTTGATTGCCATACTTCTTATAGAAGATTAAAGCTCTCTCTCAAAACCTCACCGACAGTAGGGTGAGGAAATACAGTTCTTCCAAGCTTTTCTGTCGTCATACCATTTTCAATAGCCATAACAGCACCAAAGATGAACTCCGAAGCACCGTTTCCGATTGCGTGGACTCCCAGCAGGGTATTTGTTCCCTTGTCTTTTGAACACTTAATAATCCCCCTAGGTGTACCGCCTTCCACTGCATATCTGCCGCTTAGCATCATAGGCAGCTTTATACTTGCAAAATCTTTGCCTTGCTGTGCTAAACTTTCTTCTGTTTCACCGACCCATGCCACCTCAGGATTTGTATATATTACTGAAGGAATAGCCCCGTAATTCATAGCTTCCTTTTTACCCATTATATTGGAGATAGCAACTTCAGCTTCTCTATACGCTGTGTGAGCAAGCATACTCCTGCCGTTTACGTCCCCGGCTGCATATACATCAGGCACATTTGTTTCCATATAATCATTTGTGATAATTCTCTTCATTGAAATGTCCAGGCCAATGTTTTCAAAGCCCATATTACTGACTCTAGGCTTTCTTCCGGTGCTTACAAGTAACAAATCACCTTCAATAATGAGGCTTTCTTCATTGTTTTCAATCTCCAGGCTTCTACCATTTATAGCCTTCACTTTAGCACCTAACACAAACTCTATGCCCTTCTTCTCGAGTTCACGTTTTAAAATCTGAGCCAGCTCAGAATCAATATTTCCACCGATGTGGTCCAACATTTCTATAACCTTTACAGAGCTACCGGCAGTGGCATAATATTGAGCCATCTCAAGGCCTACAATACCTCCGCCCAGAACCAGAAGCCTTTCGGGTACTTCCTTTAACGAAAGCATTTCGGTAGATGTTACGGCAAAACCATTGCTAAATGCCTCGTCCATGCCTTCTATGGGAGGAAGTACACTTTCTGAACCGGTGCAAATTAAAAGCTTACTGCTTTTTATCGAATAGCTTTCAGAATTAACACAAAAAAGTCCATCTTCTTTTCCTGATATAACAGCCTTTTCAGGAATTATCTGAACACCTGCTTTTTTAACACTATCACCAATGGATTGAACCAGTGCCTTTACTATTC